>JBKPDM010000143.1:0-3688 GCA_046727895.1 Pseudomonadota bacterium
TAGCACGTCTGGTCCATAAATTCGGTCCGTGCGTTGGCGATAAAACAAGCGCATAAGGTGGACAAACGGCATGCTATCTGGTCCAGCAATGTCGCACGAATTGTAGAAGTCTCGCAAATCCCGGTTGAAGATTGCCAAAGCGCAGTTGTGAGCATTGATAATCCCGATGTGCCGAGCAGGTCCGCTCTTGTCTCGGGTCCACGCCACCACGCGCCGGCCAAGCTCGTCAAACGTAAGGGCCTCGACCCGCACGCCGGTGAAGTTGGCGAAGCTACGGGGACCATTCGTATAAAGGCGGAACGAAGGAAAGCGAGGTTCATAAGCGGGCAGCACAATGCGCACGACCCAAGCCTCACATGGCACAGACGGTGGACCTGGCGCCTCTGTCGCCCGTTGCAGCGGGGACTGCGGGTCGCGCGCTGACCATCTGATCGTAGATCCATCGGTAGGTCTTCTCCAGGCCGACGGTCAGGGGAATCGACGGTTCCCACCCAAGCTCCCGCCGGATCTTGGTGTTGTCGCTGTTTCGTCCCCGCACACCCGTTGGGGCATCGAGCTTGTAGTGGCGCGCCAGTCTTACTCCGGCGATCTCCTCCACGATGTCCACCAGACGGTTGATCGTGACGACCTCGCTGCTGCCAAGATTGATTGGTTCCGCGCCGGTGTTAGCCAAGATCGCGTTCAAGCCGGAGAGGCAGTCGTCAATGTACATGAAACTGCGTCTCTGCTCGCCATCGCCCCAGATCTCGATCTGCTGCGTACCTCGCAGCTGCGCCTCGATGACCTTCCGGCAGATCGCTGCCGGTGCCTTTTCGCGGCCTCCCGAGTAGGTCCCATAGGGGCCATAGACGTTGTGCAACCGAGCGACACGGGTCTGCAAGCCGTAGTCCTCCCAAAAATGCCGGCACATCCGCTCGCTGAACAGCTTCTCCCAGCCGTAGCCGTCCTAGGGCATGGCGGGATAAGCATCGGCCTCTTTCAGGGGTTTGACGTCGGGCGAACTCTGGTGTCCCGCGGCGTAGACGCATGCCGAGGAGGTGAAGAGGTAGCGCTCGCACCCAGCGCGAACCGCGGCAAGTAGCATCTGGGTATTGATCAATACATTGAGCATGCAGGCGGTCTTGTGACTCTCGATGAATCCCATCCCCCCCATGTCGGCCGCCAGGTTGAAGATGAACCGCGCGTCTTTTTCCGCCTGGAAGCACGCTACGGCATCCTTAAGGTCCAATTGGCGGTTGCCCACGCCAGCAAACAACTGATACCAGCGTTCAAGAGGTTTGATGTCTACGGCCCGCACTTTACGGCAACCGAGCCGTCGAAGCTCGGCAACGAGATGGCCTCCAATGAACCCTCCGGCCCCGGTCACGACGATGAGATCGTCGCGATTCTTCAGCTCTGCGAGCATGATCCTTTCTTGGTCTCCCTCATGCGCTTTCCGAGAACCGGCTGCACATTTAATCGTCTCGCTTCGCTACGGCTACTCCGTGTGGCTGTGGATGAAGCCGAACCGAAGCGTGCGCGCCATAATGCGGAGGTCGAGCCCGAGTGACCAGTGCTCTATGTAGTGCAGGTCGTAGCGGACCCGGCGCTCCATCTTGTCGAGCGTGTCGGTCTCGCCGCGCAGACCGTTGACCTGGGCCCAGCCGGTGATCCCCGGCTTGACGAGATGGCGGCCGAGATAGCCATCGATCATGGTGGCGTACTGCTCGTTGAGGGCAAGCGGGTGCGGTCGCGGCCCGACGATCGACATCTCGCCGCGGAGCACATTGACGAGCTGCGGCAGCTCGTCGAGCGAAAGCCAGCGCAGAACGCGTCCCACCCGGGTCACCCGCGGGTCGTCGGGCGTCACCTGCCGGAACGGTCCCGCCGCGGGAGCGCACGACTCGATGCGCAGCGTGCGGAACTTGACCAGCGTGAAAACCTGCTCATTGCGGCCGTGGCGGGCCTGGCGGTAGAGCACCGGGCCAGGGCTGTCCAGCTTGATGAGCAGGGCAATCAGCAGCATGACCGGCCAGAGCAGGATCAAGGCCGCGCCGGCAACGACCACGTCGATCGGCCGCTTGAGCAGAAGTGCTGCCTCCCGGGCTGCCCCGAGCCCGACCTTCGGCGTGCTGCGCGCCTCTGCGCAGGTGGATTGCACCCCGTGCCTCCCGCTAATGACGTCGGACCACGCAAGGTTGGCGCAGCTCGACGGGGCACGCAATATCGATTTTATTGCCATGACGCGGCAGACTTTCTCGCATCGCGCGAGGTAAGCCTTCGCGAACCGATGGAAGGCGCGCTGCCGGTGTTGGTCGCGAGGCCTCGATCAAGTCTGCGAGAAGCACGACACCGTCGGGTGGTTGCCGTCATCGCGGCGGTAACACGACATTGGGACCGAGACAACAAGCGTTGGATAAAGTCGATCGCCTGGCAACTCCGTTCCGGCGGCCGAGCTTTCGAACCAAGACGCGAGCGATCATGATGCGCTTTGGAAATCCCGTTCGCACGGCGAGGGCAGCTTGTTCGAGGTCGTCTTTCTTGGTACCGCAGCGGGTGTGCCGGCCGTCGACCGAGGCCTGCCGGCGCTCATCGTCTTGCATCGCCAGCGCCGGCTCCTGGTCGACTGTGGCGAGGGCACGCAGCGTCAGCTGCTGAGGAGTGGGCTCGGGTTGCGTCGGCTCGACTGCGTGCTGCTCACCCACGCCCATCTCGACCACCTGCTCGGCATCGGTGGTCTGGTCGCAACCCTGGCACTGCTGGAAGCAGGCCCCGGCCTCACCGTGTACGGCGGCTCGGCCGCGCTTCGCGCGGTGCGCAGCCTGTTGACCGAGGTGGTCTGGCCAGAAGGGCGGCCCCGGTTCGCGGTCCAAAGCATCAGGGTCGAGCCGGGCACCATCATCGAGGATGACCATCTGCGCGTGCAGGCATTTCCGGTGACGCACCGAGGTGGCGATTCTTTCGGCTTCGTCTTCGAAGAGAAGCTGCGTCGGCGCATGCTGGCGGACCGGCTTCTCGCCCTCGACATCCCGGCCGGGGCGGAGCGGCGCCGACTGCTCGAGGGCGAGGAGGTCGTCCTGCCGGACGGCCGCCGGATCGCGCCGGATGAGGTTCTGGGACCGCCCCGGCGCGCGAGCCGGCTGATCGTGGTCGGTGACGCCGCCCATGCCGGCGAGCTGCTCGAGGTCGCCCGAAACGCCGATGTGCTGATCATCGAAGCGACCTTCCTCGAGCGCGATGCCGACAAGGCCGCAGAGAGGGGACATCTGACCGCCGCTCAGGCCGCCGGGCTCGCCCGCGCCGCGAACGTACGCGCGCTGCATCTGACCCACGTCTCCAGCCGCTACGGGCAGGCGGAGATCGAGGCCGAAGCGCGAGCGATCTTCCCTGGCGCTACGGTTGCGCGCGATTTCGATCGGATCACTGTACGAGCCGCGTGAGGGCGCTCAGGGCAGCGTATCGGCGCCGGCCTGGTCACGAAGCCCAGCCGGTCCCGAAGCTAACCTCGAGCTGGGGATCAGCCGGTCGGTGTGAGGGCGGGGAGGTCGCCCGGGCCGTGAGCGATGGCCAGATCCTTGCTCGCCCACCAGCCCCCGCCCATGGCGACAAACAGTTGCGTCGTGTCCTGAAAGCGCTGCGCCTGGTCGCGCGCGTAGCCGAGGAGAGCCTGCTGGTAGAGCCGCTGGGAATCGAGCAGCTGGATCAGATC
>JBKPDM010000144.1:0-5957 GCA_046727895.1 Pseudomonadota bacterium
GTCGACCACGCACACCGAAGTCTGTTCCAACGACACGTCCAGTCCGGCATAGTACGTCATGGTTGCTCTCCTTGGTTCTGCTCCAACAAGCGATGAATCATCCATCGCTGGAGAGCAACCACCCGATTACCTCATGTGTCAGGAACCTTTTGAGGAGCCTTCTAAGCGCGCCGGTTACCGGGCCTTGCGCTCGTGCGCTTCCATCCAGGCGCGCGGGACTTTGCTCGTGCGGGCCGGTGAGGTGGCCACGGCCCTGGGCCCTGAACCAGGCCAGCACGTCGGCGTCGACCTACCCGGGCGGGACCACCACCTTGGCGTGGCGCCAGAAGTCCTCGTCCAGCTCGATCTCCGGCGCATCGGCGCGGGTCGGCACGTAGTCACCGCGGGCGGCCATCCGCTCGAGCTCCGCGGCCGAGGTGCGCTTCATATGTCCTTCTGCCATCCGGCCCTACCTTCCATGCGCTTCTGCTCGTCCGGTTCGCGGCCATCCATCCACACCTCCAGATACCCGTCTGTGTACACGATGCCAAGGCGAGCTTCCCGGCTTGCCGGCGGCGACCGGCATGCGACAAATGCGTCAGTTTTGCGCCATCTGTCCGGATCAATCGGTGAGGGCCTGGATCTCCAGATCAATCTGAGGCTGATGCGGGCTGATATGACGATCGGCCGAATCCGCCAGGTTCGAGCGTCGCGCATCAACCAGATCCACGAGATTGAGATTGATATCAGCATCAATCGCTGAGTTTTCGGATCTACTTGAAGGCGAAAGTCATTGATGCGTCAGAAGTGCGCCATGCGTGCGGCATATATGCGCCAGGGCTGCGTCATTTCAAGTAATAGTCGACCGATGAGGCGCAAAAACGACTGGGTCAATCGCGCCTTTAACATGGGATAGGCACTTTGCTCACCCAAAACATCGATGGTCCGATGGGCCTGATAGTTGGCGTGTCTTGACTACAATAAGTGATCGGCAAGACAAAAGGGGCGGAGCTTGCCATCCAGATCGGCTGAGATTCCCGGGCGTGCGGATCAATCTCCAGCTCGGATGGAGGCGATGGAGGCCGTTTCGGCCGACGGTAAAGTGGGAAAATCAGCGCTCGAGAATCTCCTTGAGGAAGGCGCGGGTGCGCGGCTCGCGCGGGCGGGTGAAGATCTCGGCCGGCACGCCCTCCTCGGCGATCACGCCGCCCTCCATGAACAGGACCCGGTCGCACACCTGGCGGGCGAAGTTCATCTCGTGGCTGACCACGACCATGGTCATGCCGCGGGCCGCGAGGTCGCGCATGACGCCCAGCACCTCGCCGACCAGCTCGGGGTCGAGGGCGCTGGTCACCTCGTCGAACAGCATCGCCTTCGGCCCCATGGCAAGCGCGCGCGCGATCGCGACCCGCTGCTGCTGGCCGCCCGAGAGCTCCTCGGGGTAGTGATCGGCGCGATCGGCGAGACCGACCTGGGCGAGAAGGGCCGCGGCCGCCGCGCGCGCCTCGGCCTTGGGGCGCTTCAGGACGTGGACGGGGGCCTCCATGACGTTCTCGAGCGCGGTGAGGTGCGGGAACAGGTTGAAGGCCTGGAAGACCATGCCGACCGTGGCGCGGATCGCGGCGATCCGGCGCGGCGCCTGAAGCCGAAGGCGCCCGCCCGCCTCCTCCCGATAGGCCACCTGGCCGTCGATCCGGATCCGGCCGCGCTCGGGCACTTCCAGCCAGTTGAGGCAGCGCAGCAGGGTCGACTTGCCCGAGCCCGAGGGGCCGATCACGCAGATCACCTCGCCCGCAGCGACGCTGAGGCTCACGCCCTTCAGAACTTCGATGTGGCCGAAGGACTTGTGCAGATCCTCGGCCTCGATCATCGGCCGGCGGCCCGCCTCCCGCCCGCTCACGCGAGCCGCCTGCGCCGGCGATAGCCCTGGCGCGAGCGCGCCTCGAGGTGGTTGACCAGCCGCGTCGCGACGAAGCCGACCAGGAAGTAGAGGGCGGCCACGACGGTGTAGAGGGTGAAGTACTGGTAGTTGCGGGCGGCGATCAGCTGGGCGCTGAACAGGACCTCCTGCACGCTCACGACCGAGCAGAGTGCGGTGTCCTTGAACAGCGAGATCAGGTAGTTGCCGAGCGCCGGGATGACCAGGCGGACGGCCTGGGGGAGGACGATGCGCCGGAGTGCCAGCGCCCTGGTCATGCCGAGGGCGGCCGCGGCATCGCTCTGGCCGCGCCCGATGCCCTGGATGCCGGAGCGGTAGACCTCGGAGATGTAGGCCGAGTAGTTGAGGGTGAGCGCGATCACCGCGGCGGTGAAGCTGTCGAGCCGGATGCCAACCTCGGGCAGCACATAGTAAATGTAGATGAGCTGCAGGAGCAGCGGCGTGTCCCGGATCACCTCGACGTAGGCGAGAACGAACCAGGCGAGCGGCCGCGGGCCGTACATACGCCCGAGCGCCACGAGCAGCCCCAGGACGAGGCTGAGGCAGATGACGATGATGGTGAGCTCGCAGGTGATCAGCAGGCCCGCGAGCAGCGGGCCGAGGCTCTCGACGGCGACCTCGGGATTGAACAGCTCCATGTCGCACCCGCGCCCGGGCGGGCCCCGGGGCCGGCCTCAGCCCCGGGGCGTCGCGCGCTCAGGGATTGAGCTTGAACCAGAAGAGGTTGCGATCCGAGAGCCCGTACTTCTTGAGGACCGAGCTCACGAAGCCGTTCGCGCGCAGCTCGGCGAGCGCTGCCGTGTAGGCGACCCGCAGCTGGCAGTCCTCCTTGCGGATGCCGTAGCGGGCGTTGCCGTAGCCGCCGCCGAAGATGATGTCGGAGGGCGTCGGGATGCTCCAGAGCGCATCGATCTTGGCGTTCGGGTTCTCCTTGGCGAAGACGGTGTAGATCACGTCGTCCTCGACCACGTACTTGACCCGGCCCTGGTTCAGGCTCTGCAGCTCCTCGACCTCGGTCTTGAACGGCTGGGTGTTGGCGCCGATCCGGCGCAGATAGTTCTCGGCGGCCGAGCCCGAGATCGCGCCCACGGTCTGGCCCTTGAAGTCGTCGTAGGACTTGATGCCGTCGGGGTTACCCTTCTGGACCAGGACGACCGGGCCGTACCACCAGGCGGGGCCGGTGAAGCTGATCACCTTGACCCGCTCCGGATTGACGTGGATGTTCTGGGCGATCACGTCGGTGCGCTTGGAGAGCAGCGAGGGGATCTGCTCATCCCAGCGGATCCACTCGATCTTGCGCTTCTCGACCCCCAGCCAGTCGAGGACGGCGTTGTTGATCTCGACATCAATGCCGCTCGCCTTCTTGGTGTTGGGATCGAGGATCGAATGCGGCGCGATCGCCGACTCGCCGAGCACGATGCCCTCCTTGCGCACCCGGTCGAGCGAGCCGTCGGCGCAGTTCTCGAACATCGGCTGGGTCTCTTGGTAGAACTCCTCCGCCTGGGCGGGGGCGCTCGCCGCCGCGCCGAGGAGCGCGGTGAGCAGACCGGCGAGACCGACGGTAAGTGAACGCATGAGCCTTCCCTCCTCCATGACGGGGCCACGCCGCTGTAGGCTGACCTCCAGCCGACCGCTCGCGGCGCCCGGGTTGTCCGTTCCGGCGCGGGTTCAGTCGCGCACGAGGTGTTTCTCGATCACGGCCATGTCGGGCTCGACGCCGAAGCCCGGTTCCTCGGGCACGCGCATGTGGCCCTCCTCGAGACGGATCGGGTTCCTGATCAGGCGGCGCGAGATCTCCGAGGGCTCGACGCAGTACTCGAGCACCAGGGCATTCGGCGCGGCGGCGAGGAAGTGCAGCGAGGCCGCGGTGTTGATGTCGGTCGTGAAGTTGTGGTTCGCGACCGGCACGCCGCGACTTGCGGCGTAAGCCGCGATCTGCATCGACTGGGTGAGGCCGCAGCGGGTGACGTCGATCTGGGCGAGGCCGATGCCGCCCTGGTCGATCAGGCGCATGAAGCCGCGCAGCGTGCACTCCTCTTCGCCCGCGGCGAGCCGCTGGGTGATCGCCCGGCTGACCCGGGCGTAGCCCTCGAGGTCGTCCGGTGGCAGCGGCTCCTCGATCCAGAACAGATGGAAGGGTTCGAACAGCCTGGCGCGCTGGATGGTCGTGGTCGCGTCCCAGACCAGGCCGACGTCGAGCATCAGATCGAAGTCGTCGCCGGCCGCCTTGCGCATGGCATCCAGATAGGCGCAGTCGGTCTTCGGCTCGCGCCCGAACGGCTCCCAACCGAACTTGGCGGCGGTGAAGCCCTCATCCTTCGCCTTCCTGACCCGATCGGCGGTCGCCTCGGGGGTGAACTGGAACATGTTCGAGGCATAGACGCGCAGGCGGTCGCGATGCCGGCCACCGAGCAGCTTCCAGACCGGCTGTTGCAAGGCCTTGCCCTTGATGTCCCAAAGCGCGAGGTCGATCCCGGCCATGGCCTGGATCACCGCGCCCTCGCGCCCGTAGTAGAGCGTGCGCTCGTACATCTTGCGCCAGAGCCGCGCGATCTCGAGCGGGTCCTCGCCGAGCAGCAGCTCGCGCAGGCCGGTGACGAGCGTGTGCGACATCGGCGCCTCGACGATCGCCTTCACGACCCAGGGGCAGCCGTCGACCTCGCCCCAGCCGGTGATGCCGGCGTCTGTGTCGATGCGAATCAGAAGGGCGTCCTGAGAGCTGTCGGTGCGCGCCTGGATCTCGGGCAGCCGCAGATAGAGCGCCTCGACCGCCGTGATTCGCATGCGCCGCCTCCCCTTGGCCGCTCGTACCAGCAGCTCGCGCGCACATCCTATACCAGCCGGGCCGGCCGTCAACGCGAGCCAGCCGGGCGTCGCGCGGCAATCGCCGTCTCGCGCAAAGGCCAGGCCCAGATGGTCTGCATGCGGCTATCGAAACAATAATGGATCGGCATGAGCCCGCTTGCCTCGACCCGATTAGTGTTCGAGCGGTGCCGACGCGGTTGTCGGCTCGGCCCTAGCGGAGAGCGTGAGCGCCGCGTACGCGGGATTCAAGTGGGACAGAAGCATGCGCAGAGGTGAATTGGACTACCAGCGTTGGCCCGAGCCGATATGATGCGCGTCGACCAAGGCCACGCGGGCCTTCGTACCCCGGACTCGCCGTCTGCTGCTTTGGAGTTGTCGGATGACGCCCAAGCCACTCGCCGAAGCGCTCGAAGAAGCGTTTCGGCATTGTCGCGACATGGACGCTTCACTGAACGAGCGGCTGCAGGCGCTCGCCGATGCCGTGCGGACGCTGAACCCGACGTTTGCCGAGGCCGTTGACCGCCTGGTGGGCCGACTGCAGCACAGTGGCGCCGGCACATCGTCACCCCGCCCGGGTGACGCCATGCCGCCCTTTGTACTGCCCGATGAGACCGGGCGTCTGGTCAGCCTCGAGCAGCTCTTGACCAAGGGGCCTGCTGCGGTCGTGTTCCACCGCGGACATTGGTGCCCCTACTGTCGAATCAGCGCCCAAGCTCTGGTGCAGGCACAAGGGCAAGTCGAGAAACAAGGCGGCCAGATCGTCGCGATCATGCCCGACCGCGAAGAATTCGCCGCGGAGCTGAAGTCGGAGGCCAAGGCCCCCTTTCCGATCCTGACGGATGTCGACAACGGCTACGCGCTGTCTCTCAACCTCGCTATCTGGGTTGGAGCCGAGATGGAGAGGATGATTGCCGAAGCCGGCTGGGACTTGCCGGAATATCAGGGCAACGATGCCTGGATGCTGCCGATTCCCGCCACCTTCGTTGTCGGCACCGACGGCAGGGTGCGGGCGCGCTTCGTCGACCCCGACTATCGTCGACGCATGTCGATCGAGAGCCTGCTTGGAGCGCTCAAGAGCGCGCGCTCGGGGAGGTAGCGCGACCAGTCGGCGGCGCGCAGCAGATTGAGCAGAATGGCGGCCGCGGATGAGCGTTTGCGTCCCGCGACCGCGTAGACGGCGATCGTCCTGGTGATATCGAGTCCCTTGAGAGGCACCGTGCGCAGTCGCTCTGAT
>JBKPDM010000145.1:0-5283 GCA_046727895.1 Pseudomonadota bacterium
CTCGTGGGCTCGGAGATGTGTATAAGAGACAGCCTTACAGGAGCTGAGACACGCCCGTCCCATTCAGCGCTCCTGGCGACGTGACGCACCTGGCGTCACGGACATCCGGCCTGCTGATGGTCTCCACCTCCGGCCTTGCCCACTGGAAGCCCCTGGACGATCGAAGGTCCTGATTGATGACCATCCTCTCACTGAGACGCCACTTCGGGGGCCTCGGCCTCAGCCCGCACCGGCCCGCAGTCACCACCAAGACAGCCTACGCCGCTACGCCGGTCAACTTCGACGGCTCAACCTACCTCGCGCGCGACGGCGCGCTCACGGGCGTCTCGGACAGCAAGGTATGGTCCGGAAGCCTGTGGTTTCGGCGTGACCCGGCCAATGTGTTTACCAAGATTTTTGCCGGCGCGAGCCAACACTTCGATCTTCCATTATTCCCGGATGATGTAAATGGCTGGGTTCTATTAGTCGGCTCGAACGCATCCGGGGTGGAGATTGTTCGCCTTACGTTCGCAAGCAACGATACGGACTGGCACCACCTTCTGTGGTCGTTCGATCTTGCGGGCAGTGGGGCGCGGTACGCGTACTTCGATGATGTAGAGGTAAGCACCTGGAGCACGTACACCGACGATGTCATTAATTTTACGGACACCGACTTCTTTTGGGGATCGAACGCGGGCGGCGGCAACAGATTCGGGGGGGACATGGCCGACGCGTGGCTCCGTTTCGGCGGCGCCGTGATCGACTTCAGCGTCGAGGCCAATCGGCGCCTGTTCCTCACGGCCGAGGGCAAGCCGGCCGACCCGGCCGGGTGGCCGGCGGGGGGCCAGGTGCAGCTCTACGGCGCCGTCAACGACTGGCACACCAACAAAGGCAGCGGCGGCGGCTTCAACCTTACCGGCACGCTCGGGGCGGGCACCGGGCCTGTAGGGGTCCCTTAGCGGCCGGCGGGCCTGACAGCGCCATACCGGAAGAAAAAGAAGTGGTCCTGGAAGCCAAAGAATTCGGCGTAGTGGGAGACGGGCAGACGGACGACACCGCCGCCCTGATCGCGCTGCGCAATGCCATTCGCGCGGGCGGGGATCGCGCCTGGCGCATCGAATTCGAGCCCGGCCACTATTGTTACGTCGATAATCGTTGGGCGAACTTCGGCAACCGGAACGTGACCCTGGAATTCAACCACGGCAAGGTCGAGTGCTCTTCGGACGCATTCTTTCCCCTCGGCGCCGGGCCGATCATCTGGAAGACCGAATATCCGGCCAAGAGCCAGGATGTCATTGGGGCGGGCGACCTCATCGAGAGCGTCCGCGCGGTAGACCAGCAGGGCTTCGTGCAGACGGACGTGGCGGTGCTCAAGAGCGCCGTGGCGCAGCGCTATCAGCCGGGCGATCGGGTGCTCGTGGCCGGCTACATCCAACAGACCAGCGAGGACGGCACGCAGGGCTGGGGCTGGCCCCCCAACTTCCGCTATTTCGAATGGAAAGAGGTGATCGAGGTCGTGGATGAGTACACGCTCCGCTTCTTCGACCCCTTCCGCTTCAGCTACGACGCGGCCTGGCCGGATCTGGTCCATCCATTCAACGGCCTGCCCTATGGCGCACCCCGCATCTGGCGGTGCCGGCTCGATGACGGTCGCGAGACCAATCGTTCGCTGGTCATCCGCAATGCCAACTTCGTGGGTGGGCGCAACCGAGCGCCCGGCACATTCACTCCTATCGCGCCCCGTGGCTGGGACATCACGCTGGAGGGCTGCACGGGCGATGAGGGGACCGTCTGCTGGCCGTCGGAGGCCCGGCGGCTCAGCTACCGCGACTGCCGCTTCTGGGGCCAGGAGGTGGAAATGGACAAGATCGTGGAGGTGGCGCACTTCGAGCGCTGCGCTTTCCGCAACCGGGTGTCCAGCGGCGGCGCGTCCGTGCTCGATGTGAGCTTCCGCGACTGCAACTTCTATGGCTTCGTCCAGGCCACGCCGCGGCGCTCGTGGCGCTTTGAGGGCGCGTGCAATTTCCTCAACGGCGTACATCTGAGTGCGGGCCTGACCAACACCCCGTTTGCGCTGACCAGCGCGGCGAGCGCGGTATAAGCACCGGCAACAGAGCGGGCCTCTGTTCGCGATCTCATCATTGCCGCTCAGCTGGTCATGCCAAGCGGCTCTTCAATCGAAGCTGACCGTGGCAGGTGCCGCTCGGAGGCCACTGATCCATTCATAAACGTCCCTCATCTGCGCCGCGACGGTGGGCCAGCTGAAGCGCTCCGCTGTGAGCCGCCGGGCGCACGCCCCCATCTCCGAGCGCTCGCTATCGGACATGGCGAAGAGGTCGCGAATGCCCTGGGCGATCCCACCGGCATCCGGGTCAATCGGCAACGCCGCCCCGGCCGCGATTCCCTCCGGCAGGTTGCAGGCTGCCGTCATGAGCACCGGCAGGCCATGCGACCAGGCCTCCAAAACCGCCATCGGCAGTCCCTCGCTCACCGACGGCAGGATGAAAGCCTCGGCGCGCGCGTAGCTGGCCGCTCTGGCTTCGTGGAACTGCGGGCCCACAAACAGCACAAAGCGCTCGAGCGACAGCTCTTTGACCAGACCCTGCAGCTCGCGTTCGTGCGCGTTCTGGTCCCAACCGGCGATGACCAATGCCCAGTCCCGGGCTGCAGGATTGCGCCGCGCGCATGCCCAGGCCTGAACGAGGTTGACCAGCCCCTTCTTCGGATGCAGCCGACCAAGGAACAGGAGCACCTTACGACCGCGGACCCGGTCTCCCCAGGACAGCGCTGCTGAGGGTTGGCCCGCGGGAGGATCGACGCCGTTTGGGATGACGCAGACCGGGTTGCGCAGCCCCGCGCCGCGGAACGCACGCATCTCCGCTTCGTTCAGCGCATGCAGGCAGGCGGCGCCACGGAGATGGGCGCGCTCATACAAGGCGGCGGCGACGCGCTTCTTCCATGCCGAGTGCCGGACGGCCCAGGGATCGAGCATGCCGTGCGCGCTGATGACGCGCGGCCGCTGGCAGTGGTTGCTCCAGCGCAGGCTGGCGAGCGAGCTGTACATCCAGAGGCCGTGGACGTGGATGAGGTCCGGACAGGAGCGTTTGAGCAGCCCCGCGAGGCCAGGCGCGTAGCCGAAGGCGCGCGGCGGCAGCGGCGGCGCGGTCTGGACCGAAACCCTGCCCCAGCCGTCCCCGCGCAGGCCTTCACAGGAGTCGGCGAGCCCGAAGACGCTGACGCTCACGCCCTGGGCTTCGAGGTCGCGGGCCAATGGCGCGAGCGCCGCCGTCACGCCGCCGCCGGGCTGCGACAGCCACGAGGTGAGCAGACCGATCTTCATGGCCGGTGCGCGAGCGCCCACAGCAGTGCCTGATCAAACCAGGACGCCTTGGGGGGCGGCCGGCGCAACGCTACCTGGACGGCGCGGATGAGCCCGTCAGCAAACCGCTCCGGCCCCCAGTCGGCGATGATCCGTTCGCTGGCCCGGCCCAGCGCGTGGCGTTCCTCGTCGGTCATGGCGGCGACCCGCTGCATCAGCCCGGCGAGCTGCTCGACGTCGTGGGGATCAAAGGTGAAGCCGTTGACGCCGTCCCGCACGAGGTCAGGTGCACAGCCGCAGCGCTGCGAGACCAGCACCGGCAGGCCGGAGGCCATGGCCTCGTTGACCACGAGCCCCCACTGCTCGGTCGTGCTGGCGTGCACGAAGACACCGGCCAAGCCGTACCAAGTCGGCAGCTCGTCGTACTGCTTGAAACCGGGGAGAAGCACATCCTCGGCGACCCCCAGTCCATCGATCCAGCGCATGATGTTCGGGCGGAGGTCGCCATCACCCAGGATGACCAGGCGCCAATGTCGGGCGCCCGCCCCGGCGCGGTACAGCGCGTAGGCTTGGAGCAGGCGAAACAGGTTCTTCTTCTCGACGAGACGGCTGCAGGCGAGGAAGAAGCGCGTCGGCAGGCGGAGCTGCGCGCGCTCGAGCGTACCGCTGCGACGAACCCTCGCCGTCTGGCGCGCAAAGTAGTCGTTGTCGACGGCGTCATAGCCAATGACGGTGGCGGCCTGCGGCATGCCGAACTGGCGCAGGTACTGCGCGTGCCGGCTGCCGCCGACCAATGCGGCTGAACAGAGCCGGACCAGCCGGCGCTTTATCCACTCCCGCCACCAGCGTCGCGGCCGGTCGGCGGCGGTGCTTTCCGACATGAGCACGGCCGGCACTCCGTGGCGTTCGCACCAGCGCAGGCAGGCCAGGGCGCAGCGATCGCTCCAGCCCGGGATGACCATCACCTGCGGGCGCAGCTCGGCGAGGGCACGATCGACCCGTTCCACGAGCTCATGAGCGCCCTTCCGGTCGCTGTCCTCGTCCACGAAGAGCGTGTGGTGACCCCGGCGATTGACCGCAGTGACGCGGTTCCAAGCGTAGGTGTCGTCGACCGCCGAGAACTCGATGGTGCCCAAGGCGCCGAGTGCCTGGCGAGCGGCGCGCAGGCGTGCCTGGTGATATGGACCGAATCGGTGAAAAGCCACGACCACGAGCGGCGCCGCCGCCGCGGCGGGCGCCTCCCGTTCGCAAGGACGGGCATGAGAAGCGGCGATCATGTCCGAAGACCCGGCAGCGGCGCCCGAGCCGCAAGCTCGAACATCCGCCGATAGACGGGCGCCAGCGCTTCCCAGCCGAAGCGATCGCGGACGGTCGACCAGCGCCGCCGCATCGCCTCGAGGTCGGCCGGCCGCATCAGGACCTTGGCCAGCTGGCGAGCCAAGCCCCCGGAAATGCTCAGATCGGCGAGAATCGCATGCGCGCCAAGCACATACTGCATCACCGGGTGCCGGTGCGCGATGATCGGCAGACCATGGGCCAGGGCCTCGAGGAATACACGGCCGAAGCCTTCGCTGAGCGAGGCGAGGGC
This sequence comes from Pseudomonadota bacterium, assembly GCA_046727895.1. Taxonomy (GTDB): domain Bacteria; phylum Pseudomonadota; class Alphaproteobacteria; order Geminicoccales; family Geminicoccaceae; genus DATAOG01. The sequence goes on from JBKPDM010000145.1 coordinate 4,887, forward strand.
GAAGCAATCGGCAGCGGCGTAATATTGCGCCACCTCAGGATAGGGCACGGAGCGGGCAGCGAACCCATCGGGGCCAAGGCGTTCGCGGGCGAGGCGGATGATGTCCTCGGAATTCTCATCCATGGCGCCGAGCAGCATCAGGAACGGGCGGGGCGAGGGCAGGCGGGCGATCTCCTCGACGACGTAGTCCATCCGCTTGTGGGCACGGCTGATCCAGCCGACGCTCAGCACCAGGGGGCGATCGGCGGGCAGAGCGAGGCGTTCCCGCAGCCCCCGGCGGTGACCATGATCGGCGTCTGGAGGCGCGCCAACCCGAAGTCCATAGGGGACCATGATGTGCCTGTGGGGGGGCTCCCCCGCGCGCAGCGCTTCCTCATAGTAGTGAGGCGCCACCTGG
>JBKPDM010000146.1:0-9154 GCA_046727895.1 Pseudomonadota bacterium
TCGCCGGCCAGCCAGCGGTGACCCTGGGCCTGAATCAAGGGATGCAGCCGGTCGGCCCCGATCGAGACGCGCCAGAGGGGTACGCCGGCCCGGGCCAAACGGTCGCAGTAGCCCGCTGTCAGATCGGCTTGACCAAGCCCCTCCAGGCCGACGCCCACTGCCCACGCGACGATGTCCTCGACCGCATCCGCCATGCAACGAACGCCCCTGCTGTCGCCGCCCTCCGACGACCTCGGCGGCGACGCTCGTGGGTCGGACGTCGGTCAACCGCCCTGCTGCATCGCCTTCGCGGCGCGCTGCTTCAGCTCTTCGGGCGACAGGTCTTCCTTGTGAGTCGAGATGTGCCAGACATGGCCGAAGGGGTCGGTCACACTGCCCAACCGGTCGCCGTAGAACTGATCCTTGATCGGCCGGAGCTCCTTGGCGCCGGCCGCCAGAGCCTGCTTCGCGACTGCGTCCACATCTTCGACGTAGAGGTGCAGGCTGACCGGCGAGCCCCCGAACGCCTTGGGGCTGCGCGCACCCATGTCCGGGTACTCGTCGGCCAGCATGATCCGCGAATCGCCGATCCTGAGCTCGGCGTGGCCGACCCGCCCGCCGGGCGCCGGCATGCGCAACAGCTCGGTCGCGCCAAACGCCTTCTTGTAGAATTCGATCGCGCCGGCCGCGTCACTCACGATCAGGTACGGCGTCACGCTGTGGTAACCCTCCGGATTCGGCTTCACTCTGGTGGCCATGGCCCCTCTCCAGGTTCGCGGGCGCTCGCACCTACCATGCTGGTACGGAATCGCTGTTCCTCAAGGCGAAATCGCACGGTGAAATTGCGGCGAGGCGCCGCACCGGATCAACGACGCTGCTGCCCGGCTTCGCCCCCGCACCGGGGCGGTCGCTTGAGCGCGACGGTCAGCCGCCGACCCGCGCCTTGATCAGCTCGTTGACCTCGGCCGCTTTCTCCATGTGCACCATGTGACCGGCATCGGGGAAAACGCGCACGGGAATGCTGGCGGGCAGCCCCTCGGCATGGCGCGCCGGGATGATCTGATCCTCTTCGCCCCAGATCACCTGCACCGGCACGGTCAGCTCGCCGAGGCGCGTGGTGAGCACCAGAGCCTGCTTACCGCCCGCGAAGTTATCGGCGATGATCCGGTTGAGCGCCGTCTCGACCCCGTCCAGGCGTTTGAACTTCAGGACGTCCTCGATCATCTCGCGCGAGACCATGTCGGGGTTGGCGACCAGCATCGCCAGTACCGGCTCGAGCTGCCTGCGCCGCTTGGCCTGCATGAAGCCGTCGATGTAGGCCTTGTTGATCTCTGGCCCGAGCCCCGCCGTGCAGATCACCGTCGCCGAGGCGACCCGCCCGGCGTGGTTGAGGGCCAGGTCGAGCGCGACAGCGCCCCCTAGCGAGTGACCGACCAGATGCGCCTTGGTCACGCCCTTGGCATCTAGAAAGTCCAACACCGCGCTCGTCAGCGCGCCGACGTCGGCGCGGCCTGCGCCGAGATCCTTGCTCGAGCCGCCGTGGCCCGGCAGGTCGACGGCGTAGGTGGTATGGCCCTCGGCGAGCGCCTCCTGGTTGTACTGCCAGTTGTTGAGATCGCCGCCGAAGCCGTGCAGGAAGACGATTGGCGGCGCCTCGCCTTCCCCCAACGCGAGGTAGCGGAACCGTCGGCCGCCCGCCTCGATGGTCTCCGGCTCGGGTACTGCCGCGCCGGCCTCCGCGGCATAGGCGGCGAATTCCTCCTGAAACCTGGCAACGAAAGCGTCGAGGTCGGCGTCCGAGACCGCGCTGTCGGCGACCACGCCAAGCAGCGCGCCGACCGGCACCGTCTCGCCCTCGCCGACCACGACCCGGCGCAGCGGTCCCTCGACCGGGCTCTCGAAGACGTTGGCGATCTTCGATGTCTCGATGTCGAGGATCTCGTCGCCTGCCTTGAGCTCGGCGCCCGCCTCGACCAGCCATTTGGCGACCATGCCCTCCTTCATCGCCAAGCCCCACTTGGGCATGACGATCGGCCGTATCGCGTCACTCATCGGACGCTTCCCTCCCCCGGCTTGGCTGATGATCTAGTTGGCCATGGCCTTGCGCACTGCCGCCTCAATCTTGGCCGGGCTTGGGATGTAGAGGTCCTCGAGCTGCGGCGCGAACGGTACCGGCGCGTGCGGCGCCGTGACCATCTGGACCGGGGCTTTGAGCGCCTCGAAGACGCGCTGCGCGGCAAGCGCGGCAATGTCGGTCGCCATGTTGCAGCGCGGATGCGCCTCGTCGACCACTACGAGCCGCCCGGTCTCCTCGACGCATTCCAGGATGGTTTCGGTGTCCAAGGGCGAGGTCGTGCGCGGATCGACGACGGTGCAGCTGATCCCCTCCTTCTCCAGCTTGTCCGCGACCTGATTCGAGAAGCCTACCATGCGCCCGAAGGCGACGATCGTCACATCGTCGCCTTCGCGGGTCAGATTGGCCTCGCCGAAGGGGATCGTGTAGGGCTCGTCCGGGACCTCCTCCTCTTCGTCGTACATCAACTTGTGCTCGAAGAAGATCACCGGGTCATCGTCGCGGATCGACTGGATCATCAGCCCCTTGGCCTCGTAAGGGCTCGACGGCAGAACGACCTTGAGGCCCGGAACGTGAGTGAAGATGGGGTAGAGGCACTGGCTGTGCTGGGAGGCGGCGCGAAAGCCGGCCCCGTACATGGTGCGAATGACCAGGGGCGTGACCGCCTTGCCGCCGAACATGTAACGGAACTTGGCCGCCTGGTTGTAAATCTGGTCGAAACAGACGCCCATGAAGTCGACGAACATCAGCTCGGCCACCGGCCGAAGGCCGGTCGCGGCGGCACCCGCCGCGGCGCCGATGAAGGCGCTCTCGGTGATCGGTGTGTCGAGCACGCGATCCCGGCCGAACTTCGGCATCAGCCCCTTCGTGACGCCCAGGACCCCGCCCCAGGCGTCATCCTCACCCGGAGCGCCCATGCCGCCCGCATTGTCCTCGCCCATGACAATGACGCGCGGATCGCGCTCCATCTCCTGGCGCAACGCCTCGTTGATCGCCTGCCGGTACGACTTCTTGGACATGGCTCCTCTCCTCAGTACGAGGCGTAGACGTCGGTCATGAGATCAGCTTCGGTGGGCGGCGGCGCGGCCTTGGCCTCGGCGACCGCCTGCTCGATTAGGCTCTTGACCTCACGATCAATCGCGTCGAGCTGGGCGCTTTCGAGCAGTCCCGCCTCGTTCACCCGCCGTCGGAACATCTTGAGGCAGTCTTTTTCGGCCTTGAGCTTGTCGATTTCACCGGTCGCCCGGTAGGTCATGGCATCGCCCTCGAAATGGCCGTAGTAGCGGGCGAGCTTGACGTGGATGACGCTCGGTCCCTGGCCGGAGCGCGCCCGCTCGATCGCCTCACGCGCTGCGTCCCAGACCTCAAAGAAGTCGTGCCCGTCGACCCGGCGGGACGGGATGCCATAGGCCTTGCCGCGCTCGACCAGATCGCCGGCGCACGCCCAGGAGCTGGCCGTCGATTCGGCGTAGCCGTTGTCCTCAAACACGAAGATCGCCGGCAGATTCCAGGCCTTGGCGAGGTTCAGGCTTTCTGCCGTGGTGCCCTGATTGGAGCCGCCGTCGCCGACAAAGGCGATCGCCACGCCACCGGTCTTGAGCGTCTTGGCGCTGAGGGCAGCGCCGCAAATGAGCGGCGGACCGCCGCCGACGATGCCATTGGCGCCAAGCATCCCCTTGGATAGATCGGCAATGTGCATCGAGCCGCCCTTGCCGCCGCAAAGCCCGTCCTTTTTGCCGAAGATCTCCTTCATCATGTCCTTGACGTCGCAACCCTTGGCGATGCAATGGCCGTGACCGCGATGGGTCGAGGCTATCCGATCCTGATCATTCAGATGCAGGCAAAAGCCCACGCCCGAAGCCTCCTCACCGGCGTAGAGGTGAACGAAGCCCGGGATGCTGCCGGCCGAGAACTCCTCGTGCACGGCGTCCTCGAACGCGCGGATGGTCCGCATCTGGCGGTAGGCTTTGAGCAACTCGTCGCGGCTTAGCTGCACGGTGATACCCCCTGGCTGAGCTTGCTTTTTTGCGGGTCATGCCCGGCCCGTCGACGCGGCTGCGCCCGCCGGGCGAAGGCGCCCCCAATCCCTACTCCCGGTGGCCCTCTTCGGCAAGCGGCGGCTGTGGACGAAAGGCCGTCCTTCGGCCCTTGACCGCGCCCGCGTCAGGCTGCTTCCGGCGTCGCCCGGGGCTGCATGGCGCCGGTCATGATCGCGACCGCATCGGACATCGAATATTCGGCGGGCGTGATGACGGCGATGCGCCGGCCGAGGCGGTGGATGTGGATGCGGTCGGCGACCTCGAACACGTGCGGCATGTTGTGGCTGATCAGGACGATCGGCAAGCCGCGCCGCTTCACGTCGAGCATCAGCTCGAGCACCTTGCGCGATTCCTTGACGCCGAGCGCCGCCGTCGGCTCGTCCATGATGACCACCCGGCTGCCGAAGGCGGTGGCCCGCACCACGGCCACTCCCTGACGCTGGCCGCCGGAGAGCGTCTCGACCTTCTGCCGGATGTTCTGGATCGTCAGCAGCCCGAGCGCGTTCAGGTGCTGCCGCGCTTCCTTCTGCATGCCGGCGCGGTCGAGCAGTCGGAACAGCCGGCCGACCAGGCCCTCCTTGCGCCGCTCGCGGCCGAGAAAGAGATTGTCGGCGATCGAGAGCGCCGGGGCGAGCGCCAGGTCCTGATACACGGTCTCGATGCCAGCGGCGCGGGCCTCGAGCGGCGAGCGGAAGTGCACCGGCTTGCCGTCGAGGCGAATCTCGCCCTGGTCTGGAATGACGGCACCGGCGAGGACCTTGATCAGGGTCGACTTGCCGGCGCCGTTGTCGCCAATTACGCCGAGGATCTCGTTCGGCAGGAGATCGAAATCCGCATGGTCGAGGGCGGTGACCCTGCCGAAGCGCTTGACGATGCTACGCGCCTGGAGCACCGGCTGAGCTGCTTTGCCGCTCATGACGATATCCGCCTGATCCACTGGTCGAGCGCCACCGCTACGATGATGAGGACGCCGACGGTGAACTCCTGCCAGAGGGCGTCGAGGCCGGCGAGCGCCAGGCCGTTGCGGAATACGCCGACGATGAGCGCCCCGATCAGCGTGCCGACGATCGAGCCGCGGCCGCCAAACAGACTGGTGCCGCCGATCACCACCGCGGTGATCGAATCGAGGTTGGCGGTCTGGCCGGCGAGCGGGCTGACGGCGCCGATGCGGCCGATCAGCACCCAGCCGCCGAGGGCGCAGATGAGGCCGGCGATCGTGTAGACGGCCAGCAACGTCCGGTTGGTGTTGATCCCAGCCAGCCGCGCCGCGTCGGGGTCGTCGCCGGTGGCGTAAACGTGGCGGCCGAAGGCCGTGCGGTTGAGAACGTACCAGACCAGCGCGGCGAGCAGGATCATGAGGATCGAGCCGTAGGTCAGGCGGGCTGCGCCGATCGGGATCGCCGTCCCCGTCCATTGCAGGAAGGAGGCGGCCGCCTCGACCTCCTGCTGGCGCAGCGTCGCGCTGCGCGAATAAAAGAGGACGAGGGCGCCCAAGATGCTCCAGGTGCCGAGTGTGACGATGAAGGGCGGCAGCTTGAAACGCGTCACCAGCGCGCCGTTGAGGAGGCCGCAGGCCATGCCAGTGAGGAGACCGAGCGGGAAGGAGATTTCGACGGGAACGCCGCTCACGACGGCGAGTCGCCCCATCACGATCGAGGAAAGCACCATGATGGCGCCGACCGAGAGGTCGATGCCGGCGGTGAGGATGATCAGCGTCTGGGCAATGCCGATAATGCCGATGATTGTCACCTGCTGCAGCACCAGCGAGAGGTTGAACGGCTGAAAGAATCGACTGCCGACCAGCGCGGCGAAGATCACGACGCCCATCAGCAGGACGATGAACGGCACCATCGTCGGATAGGCGTGAAGGAAATGCTGCACCCGCCGGAGCGGCGACAGCTCCTCCTCTTCGAAGACGGCGACGTCGCCGGAGGCCGGCAGCACGCTCTCGAAATCCGATTGTCCCTGCGCAGTGCCCTCGCTGGCGCCGCTCATGTTCCGTCCTGCCGCTGGTTTTGAGGCCGCCGACGACGGGAAGAGCAACCGTCGCCGGTTGCTCTTCCCCGTCTCCGTCGCAGTCTAGGCTGTCTTAGACCCGAGGGCGATCAACCCCAGCAGAGGTCGAGGCCTTCCTTGACGCTGATCGAGGGTACGCCCTCGACCGGATGCGCGGTGATCAGCGTCGCGCCGGTGTCGTAGAAGTCGAGCCCTTCAGTCACCATCTTGGGCTTCTCTTCGGTCTCTGCATATTTGGCGATGGTCTCGAGCGCCATCGACGCCATCTTGTGCGGATACTGCTGCGAGGTCGCGCCGATGACGCCCGCTTCGACGTTGCGGACGCCCGGGCAGCCGCCGTCGATGGAGACGATGAGGACGCTGCCGTCGGCCTTGCCGGCCGCCTTCAGCGCTTCCCACGCACCGGCCGCGGCCGGCTCGTTGATCGTGTAGACGAGATTGGTGTCGGGACACTTCTGGAGAAGGGTCTCCATTGCCGTGCGACCACCGTCCTCGTTGCCGCCGGTCATTTCGTGGCCGCAGATGCGTGGATCGTTCTCGTCGCCGTAGTGCTTCGGATCCTTGATGTCGATGCCGAAGCCCTTCATGAACCCTTGGTCGCGGAGGTAGTCGACCGTCGGCTGGTTGACGGCGAGGTCAAGCATGGCGATCTTCGCGCTCGCCGCCTTGTCGCCACGTGTCTTTGCCGCCCACGCGCCGATCAGCTCGCCGGCTTTGAAATTGTCGGTCGCGAAGGTGTAGTCGGCCGCGTTGATCGGATCGAGCGGCGTGTCGAGGTCGATGACCAGGAGCCCGGCGTCACGTGCCTTCTGCACGGTCGGCACGATGGCCGAGGAATCGCTGGGCACGATGGCGAAGCCCTTCGCGCCCGCCGCGATCAGGCCCTCAATCGCAGCCACCTGGCCTTCATTGTCGCCATCGTACTTGCCGGCGTAGGTCTGCAGTGTCAGGCCGAGTTCGCTGGCCTTTTGCTGCGCGCCCTCACGCATCTTGACGAAGAAGGGGTTGCCCTCGGTCTTGGTGATCAGGCCGGCCAGGACCTCGGCTGAGGCCAGCTTCGTCAGGGACATGGCGTTGACGGATTGGTTGCCCGTGAGATTAGTGTGGGCGTAGGTGACCTGGACCGTGTCGCCGTTCTTGAGCTCGGACAACTTGGCGCCGACGGTGTTCGACGGCGAGGCGGCGAACGCCTGACCGCCGACCTCGAACGTGTTGGCGGTCAGATTGATCTTGCTGATCTTGCCCTTCACCTGATCGGCGGCGGCTACGTGCGCCATCAGCGCCAGTGCCGCTGCCGCGGCGACTCCCAGAAGCTTACGCATGATGTCTCCCTCTCTCGGTTTGAAGCCACATGTTCGCACGGTTGCCACGTGGACGCCAAGGTATCCAGCGTTCACTGGATCTCGAGGGAGTACTACAAGATCGGTCGCGAAACATCCAGATGTCCCGTGAGCTCTGTCGCTGACACAGGATAGTGCGAAAGGGCGGATGCCGCGGACGCGGCGGGCAATCAGCGAACGGCGACGGGTAGCCGGGTCAGGACCTGGGCCTTGGCGCTGCCGGCGGCGTCGAGCGAGATGCCCAGCACGGTCAGGGTGAAGTCTGCGGTGCCGGGCGGCGCCCTGAGCGCCAGTCCGTCCAGCTGGCGCGGCAGCAGGACCCAGCCGCCGATCGACCGGTCGTAGGTGCCGGCCGACAGGCTGGCGCCCTGCGGCAGATCGCGGATCACCAGCGCCTTCACCCCGGCATTGGCGCGAGCGATCGCCGGATCGATAGCCAGGGGAATCGAGCGGTCCGCCGCTGGACGGGTTGGCACGCGCACGCTCTCTGACCTCGTCGCGAGCTCGCCCGCGCGGTTCTTGACCGCGACCGCGGTCACCGTGAGCGTGACATCCTCGGGCGATCCGGCCGGCATGGTCAGCGTCAGACCGGCCAGTTCGTGAGGGCTCAGCATCCAGCTGCCGTCGCCATTGTCGAGGCCGGCCGAGAGTACGGCTCCGGCCGGGACTGCTGAAATTACGACGACCGCGGTGCTGGCCGGATCCGCGCCTTCGGCAGAGGGCGGTTCGATCGAAAGTGCGATCGGACGGGACGTGCCGGTGGCAGTCAGTCGGCGCGCCACCTCGGCGGGGCGACTTGCGCTTGGGTGGCGCACGTTGAGCCTCCCGGTTTCCTCGCCATGGGCCGTGCGCAGGGTGATATCGAGCACAAAGTCCGCCGCGAGGTCGACCGGCGTCTCGAGCGTGAGCCCGGCCAGATCGTCGAGGGTCAGGCTCCAGCTCCGATCGCCGTGATCGAACCCGGCCGACAGGCGGACCCCTTCGGGAAGGCCCGCGACGGTCGCCGAGATCACCCGCCGAACGTCAGGACCAAGAGCACGGGCCAGGAAGCTGAGATCGAGCGTGCCATCGGCCCTCAGCGCCAGCACGTCGGGCAGGTTCAGCGCCGGCGGGCTCTCAATCTCAGCCCGACCGCCAGGGACCCGGTCTGCCGGCGCGCTGCTCGTCATCCCGGGCTCCTTCGACTCTTTCGCCTCTTGGCCAAAGGCATCCACGAGGTCGGTCATCGTCGCGACGTCGCCACTGGCGAGAAAGATGCTGACCCGTGGGTCGACCCCGGCGTCGGCGCCGCGACTCGCCAGGCGGACCGAGCCAACGAAGGGCAGCTCGAACCGTATCTCGGCATCCAGGATCTGGACCGTGCAGCCGGGCAGTGCCGCTTCCGTGAACGGGTGTTCGGCGCTGGTTTCGGGCGCAGCTTTGCCTTTCGGGCCGGTGACCTGGCTACGCAGACGGCCGACCAGATCGGCGACCGATACCGCCTCGTCGTTGGGCAGCAATAGCGCGAGGCCCCCTTCGTCATGGTGCACCGCGGCCGCATCAGCGATCAGGAACGACCGCCCCGAGGGGATCGTGATCATCAGTTCGCGGCCGAACGCGGTCAGCTCGCAGGGACTGCTCTCCGTGAACAGCTCGACTTCCGAGGTCAGGTCCGGTTGTGGTCCGAGGCCCAGCATCGCTTCGAGCCAGCCGTTGCCCTCGCGCCC
>JBKPDM010000147.1:0-2720 GCA_046727895.1 Pseudomonadota bacterium
GAGCTGCGGTTCGAACTCGTGCAGGGCCTCCGAAAGATTGACCGAAGCCAGGCCCCAGATGCGATCGAGCGGTGGGCCGATCATCGGCCATGCGGCCACGTTTTTGGCCGGTGGCGGCACGCTCAACGTGCCCGCGCTCAGATCCGCGGCCAGGTTCTGCAGATTGTCGAGAAGCGCCGTGATCAGCATGCCGATCGGCCCGAGGAAGATCACCAGCGCCACAATGGTCACCAGGGTCGCAGCCAAGTTGTTGCGGCCACCAAGGCCGTGCTCGAGGGCACGGAAGGCGGGGAATGTGGCGATGGCGAGGATGACGCCCCAGGCGACGGGCGTGACGAAGGGACTCACGATGTCCCAGCACCAGGCCACCAGGAGCGCGACCAGGCCGATCCGGACCGCTGCCTCGAGGGCCTTGCGGGCGAACGCTTCATGCTCCGGCGGGTCGACGTTCATCGGCGTGGCCTCAGCCGCAGCTCAGCGGCCCTTCGGCGGCTCATCCTCATGTTCGAATAGCGCGGCCAGCGCATTCAGAAGCGGCGCGTCGAAGTGGTCGCCCGGCCGCGTGCCGAACCACGGGATGCCTGGTGAGGGCTCGCGCAACTGTTGGCCGAGGGCGGCCATGGCGAGGGTCGCCACCAGCGGCAGCAGCTTGGCGACCTTGCGCTCGTCGGGCCCAATCGCCGCGGCGACCCGATCGACGAGGTGGCGGCGCTGGTCGTCATCGAGCACCTCCGCGAGCACCCGCTCGCCGTCCGCCGCGGCGGCGGGCTCGCCGAGCGCTGCCGGATACTCGAGATAGCGCGCGTAGCGTTTGTCCTGCAGCGCGGCTCGGACCGCAGGGACGCTGCCCCGCTGTTCACGGGCCTGTCGAATGGCCCGGCCGAGCTCGGGCAACAGCGCGCTGAGCGCCTGCTCCGCCCCGCTCGCCTCGAGACCCGCCTGGGTCGCCAGGGCTTTGACGATCGCGCCGTTGCGGGCCGATCGGATGACGTCATATAGTTTCACAGCCCTCACCTCCGCAACTCTGACCCCATTGATATAGGTCCGGGCGGCATGAGCGGCGCGTCTATGAGCGGTCGAGGGTCGCGCCTGGCGTAGGCGCCGCCGCCAGCAGACGAGCCCGGCGGGAGGAGACGGCGCGCGAGGCGCGCCGTCTCCAGCTCGCGCGCGGTCTAGCGAATGCCGGCTTCGATCAGCGGCTCGAGAGCCTTGATCGTCTCGGGCGTCACGACGCCCGAGCCGGTGTTGATCGAAAGGCCGGTGAAGCCGTACTTCTTGGAGATCACGCACTGGGTCACCGGCAGGAAGCCCTGGAGCCAGAGCTGCTGGTCGAGGACCGCGGTGATCCAGCCACCCTCCAGGCCGTCGATGGTCGCGGGCACCAGATCGATGCCGCCCACGATCACGTCGCCCGGCTTCTTGCCGGCGTCCTGCAACGCCTTCGGAATGAACGACGTGACGTTGCCGTGCTGGGTGCCGATCGCCTTCACGTCCGGGTGCGACTCGACATAGCTGGTCAGGATCGGCACGGCGAGCGAGGCGTCGTTGTTCACCTCGGGGCTGATCTCGATGTAATCGACCTTGAGCCCGGAATCCTCGAGCGCCTCCTTCAGACCCCGATCGCTCTGGCCGCGCTCGGCCTGGGAGAGCAGGCCGTACTCGAGCGCCTGGTCGCCCGGCTTGAGCTTGCCGACCGCGACCATCTGTTTGCCGGTCAGCCAGCCGCCTTTGTAGAGCTCGACCCCGGCATAGCCGAAGCCCTTCGACTGGTACTTGTCGAGCAGCTCGGTCAGCGGCGCGTTGCCGCTGGTGACCACGATGCCGCGCCCCTCAGCCTCGGCGACCAGATCGGCGAACGCGCCCGAGCCCGGATGGCCCATGATCACGATGCAGGCCGGGTCGGCCGCCAACGCTTCGCGGAAATGGTTCAGCATCTGCTCGGGCTGCCAGCCGGAGTACTGCTCGATCAGCTTGCTGACGCCCAAGGCTTTGGCCGCGGCGCGCGCGCCATTGGTGCGCGGCAGGGTGGCACCATCGCCCGGATTGCCGCCCATCTGCATGTAAATCGTCATGCCCGCGCCGAGCACCTCCCCGGCCGCCGGTGCGGCCGCCGCGGAGGCCAGCTTCGTCAGGGACAGCGCGTTGATGGATGAGGTGCCCGTCAAATTAGTGTGGGCGTAGCTGACCTGGACCGTGTCGCCGTTCTTGAGCTCGGACAACTTGGCGCCGACGGTGTTCGTCGGCGAGGCGGAGAACGTCTGGTCGCCGACCCTGAACGTGTTGGCGTTCAGGTTGATGTTGCTGATCGTGCCCTTCATCTGATCGGCTGCGGCAACGTGCGCCATCAGCGCCAGTACGGCTGCCACGCCAACTCCCAGAAACTTACGCATGATGTCCACCTCTTTCGTTTTGAAGCCAGACGTTCGCACGGTGGCTGATTTTGCGCCGATGGCCGCCAACCTATCCTGCGTTCACCGGATCTCGAGGGGATGCTACAGCATCTGGCGCAAACATACAGATGTCCTGTGAAATCGGGACGCCATGTAGCGAGGCCGCCCCATTCGCGGGGCCGTCGCCGGAGTCGTCGTCGACGAACATCCCCTAGATCTCGAGAGGTTGCCCAGCGCCCGGGTTCTCGATGGCCGGTTCACCGCCGTCTAGACCCTATGTTCGCCTTGTGAGCTGAAGGGACCCGTCTCCGGTATGCAGTGGTCGAGGGT
>JBKPDM010000148.1:0-12432 GCA_046727895.1 Pseudomonadota bacterium
GCATACGGGAATGTCGATCAGGCAGGGAGGTTGCGATGCGGATGATGCTCCGGTGGACCGTCCCGGTGGAGCGCGGCAACGAGACGATCAAGGACGGCTCGCTTACGCGGACGATTCAGTCGCTTCTGGAAGAGCTGAAGCCCGAGGCGGCGTATTTCTGGCCGGTAGACGGAGAGCGCGCCGGCATGATGGTCTTCGACATGGCTGATCCCTCGCAGATTCCCCAGATCGCTGAACCCTTGTTCATCAACCTTGACGCGGCGGTGGAGTTCGTACCGGTCATGAACGCGGACGACCTAAAGGTCGCGCTGGAGAAGGTCGCGGCCAAAGTCAACCGCTGACGGCGCGCCGCCATCAAAGGCTCACCACGCTAGAAATGAGCGGCGCCCCAGGTCTGCCAATTGAGGGCATTGAAGCGCTCGTAGCAATCGTTGATGGCTTGGGCCAGGGCCTGACGGAGGCCCATCAACACCAGAATCGCGCGAGCGAGCTCTTCGGCGTCCTCGTCCCGGCGCTCCCGCACGTCCCGTATCGCAGCGAGCAAGATCTGGTAGGGGCCGACCAGCGCCGCGATGTCTGGTGCCGGCGCCGGCTCACATCGAGCCGCGGCGTGCTCGAACTTTCGATAGGCCAGGATCCTCAGGCGGCGCAGCTCTTCCTCCGATTCGGCGAGTTGCCGCGACAACCGGTCAGCCGGGAGCTCCAGCCGGGCTTGCTCCAAAGCGTCCTGACGGAAGGTGAGCGACCGCATCGCCGCCGTCAGGAATGCCGCTTTCTGACGCTCGTCGTCGGAGAAGCGGTCGCGATCGAGCTGTTCCCACCACATGTGGCACGTGCGGAGCTGCTCGGCCATCCGCGACCTCCCCGCACGCAGCGAGATCTCGGCCTTCGGATCGCCAGGCGCGAATGCCGCCGCTCGGCGCGCGGTCTCAGCGCAGATCGCGAAAAAGCCTCGGACGTGCGCGCGGAACCTTTGCTCAGGGATCGGAGCAAGGAGCAAGGAGATCACGATGACGGCTACGAGAACGGCGCCGACGATGCCGACCAGGTTCTCGGCGAAGCCTGAGAACGGATAGATCTGGCCCTGCGACAGATCGATCAGCTCGAGAATCCAGATCCCGCTCATCATGCCGGTGATGCTGGTCGACGGGTTGGCGCTGTTGACAAAGTAAGCGCACGGGAACAGCGCAATGATCAGGAAGGGGGCGAGGTGCCACATGTCCGCCAGGGACGGCATGATCCCGAAGTAGAGGACGGCGGCGATCGCCGGGCCGTAGATCAGACTTTTCAGAAGCGCTTTCATCGAAAACTGCGGCACCAGCGCACCGAGCGCCGCGGGTGCGAAGGCGAAGAGGATCAGCTTGCCGGGTGCGGGCCAGTTGGTGACGATCCACAGCACGGCGCTGACCCCTACCACGAGGCTCGCGGCGGCCGCCTTGCGCCAGCGATCGCTCGCGAGCCCGAGGTACACGGGGCGTCGCGCCAGCGCGCGCAGCTGCTGTCTGGCCACCTCGGTGCCGTGGGGCTGCGCCCGCAGGGCCAGGGTCTCGCGTATCGCCGCTACCCGCGATGCCAGCTCGATCGTCTTGGCCAGCGCTGCGGCCAGCACTGCCACGTCCATGGCGTCGTGCGGGCGCGCGCGCAGGGCGTCGAACAGATCGTCCGTGAGCGCGCGAACTCGGGTGAGGGCGGCCGTGTGCGGTTCGACTTGCGTACCGATCCGGTCGAGCTCGAGATCATCGACCAGGCCCTGGACCTCCGCCTCGAGCGTCGCCGCGAGTTCGTGAACCGCCCCGGATTGCCCGATAGCTGCCATGACGGTGGGCGACTCTGCGCAGTTCTTCAGGCTCTCGCCGAGCGTGATGACCAGGGTGACCAGCGCCTGAGCCTCCTCGATCAGGAGCTCATAGTCCGGTCGCAATGCCGCCACGCGGCCGGTTTCGCGCCCGGCGATCTGCAGAGCCAGCCGCAACTGCGGCATGGCCTGGATGAGGCCACTCTCGATGCGGCCAATCTCCCTAGGCAATGGTCGGCCCTGTAGCGGCCCACTCACTTTGAGCGCGAACAACCGCGCGCTGTCCCGCAGCATCGTCCGGAGCTGCGCGTCGAACTGTCCCTCGCCGGTGTGCGGCCATAGCACGCCGTGCATCACCAGCACGATCGTGATCCCGAGCGCGTTGCCCGAGACCCAGCCCACGGCGGCCGCGAAGGCGCCCTCGGGCTGCGTTGCGCTGCCGAAAGTGAGCAGCATCACCGAGAAGCCGCAGAACAGCCAGGCGTACGGATGCCGGCTGCCTTGCTGCAGGTAGATGACGCCGCCGATCAGCAGCGCCACGACCAGAATGAAGAGGGCCCGCTCCTGCACGAGCAGGTGCAGGACGAACAGTCCGACGACAGATCCGATCAGCGCCCCGATCATGCGCAGGATGGATCTCGCCAGGGTCCGCCCGAAGTAGGTCTGCTGCAGCATCAGGACGGCGAGCGTGGCGCCGGTAGGGTTCCAGTCCATCCACAGCGCCACGGTCTGGGCGATGACCACCCCGACCGCGGTCTTCAGAGCGATCTGGGCGCTGACCGGGTCGAGCCAGTCGGGCAGGCGGAAACCCAGGGTCTCGCCGGCAACGACGACCGGGGCCGTCGGGCCGGCTGCTGCGGTGGTCGAGGGTCGAGCCGACGTCGCCATGGAGCTCACCTGCGCGTGGCTGAGGGCAGGCTGCCGCCGGCGATCATTGGGGGCGGATCGCCACCGTGGCCGTCGTGCCGACGATCAGGTCGACGCCGTCCGGTATGTGCATGATCTTCACCCGGACCGGCACCCGTTGCGCGAGGCGCACCCAATCGAAGGTCGGCTGGATCTGCGGGACCAGCCCCGCCGCGCCCTCGACCAGGGCGACATTCGGCGGCGAGATCGCCCGGCCGAAACTCTCGACCTCGCCCTCGAGCGGCTTGTCCGGATGCGCCATCAAGGTGATCACCGCCGGGTCGCCGACCTCGATGTGGCGCAGCTGGGTCTCCATGAAATAGCCCGAAATCCAGAACGAGGTGCTGTCGACGAAGGCGAGCAGCGGCTCGCCGACCCGCGCATAGTCGCCCTCCTGGATGGTCACGTTGGTGACGAAGCCGTCCGATGGCGCTGTGATCTGGGTCCAGGACAGATCGAGCTTGGCCTGATCGAGCGCCACCTTCGCCGCCTGAACGCGCACGTTGTCATCGCCCGGCGCACCCAGCGTCTGTCTCGCTTCGGCGAGCTTTGCCTGGGCCTCGGCCAGTCGTGCCTCGGCCACCTCGACCGCCGTCGCTTTCTCATCGACGTATTCGGCGGAAACCGACTGCCCGGCGGCGCGTGCCCGATCGCTCTCCTTCTTTGCCTCATCAAGGGAGGCGTTCAAAGATGCGACGGTCGCCTCGGCTGAGCGGATCGCTGCCTCGAGATCGGCGACCTCCTGACGCCTTTGCTGGAGCTCGACCTCCGCCGCCTGCACGGCCAGCTGATATCGGGAGGGATCGATCTCGAGCAACGGGTCGCCCTCGTGGACGAACTGGTTTTCGGCGACGTGGACCTTGACGATGTCCGGCCACCCGCGGCGTGATGTTGACGATCAGGGCGCGGACCTGGCCGTCCCGCGTCCAGGGCCGCACGATGTAGCTCTGATACAGGTAAAAGGCAGTGCCGGCCGCCAGGAATACCAGCGTCGTCGTGAAGAGCACCTTCGTCAAACGACTGGGATTGGCCATGTCGATTGCTTATGGCGGTAGCACCAGAATGCCAAACAACGAACCCATGAGCACCACCAGCGCCAGGAAGACCACCGGCGGATGCCAGAAGAACCGGCTGAGCCCGGTCCGGTTCAGAATGTGCGCGACGACATAGGCCAAGATCACCCCGGCGACCGCATCCAGAACGAAGGGCGGCAGGTAGACAAAGCCGATAGAGATGTCCGAGGGGGTTCGAAACATCGTGCAGGATTATGGGCGGTGATCGACCCGGTCCCGCGCAGGGGGGCCGACTATGCGTTCTTCCAGCACGGCCGGCAAGGTTGCAAAAATCGCAGCGAGCCCTGCGCGCCGTCGATCGAATCAGGCAACCTGCCGGCTCGCCCGCCGGCCGGCCAGCTCCTCGAGGATCTGGTCCGTGCTGCGGACGCGGCAGTAGCCTTTGAAGCCGATCAGCGATTCCTTGTGCCGCTGGTCGGAGTAAGTGGCGCAGGCATCGTCGATCAGGGTCATCAGAAAGCCGCGATCGCAGCCGTCGCGCAGCGCGGTCTCGACGCACTGGTCGGTGACGATGCCCATGACCATGAGGTACTCGACGCCGAGGTTGCGCAGAACGTACTCGAAGTTGGTCGAGTTGAAGAGGCTGGACGAGGTCTTGGGGATGACGATCTCATTCTCCAGCGGCTTCAGCTCGTCGAGCACCTGGGCTCCCCACGATCCCTTGGCGAAGAAGATGCCGGAGACCTTGTAGTCGAGGCTGCGGTCGCGACCGTCCAGGGTCAGCGATTCGATCACCGTGTAGATGACCTCGACGCCGGCCGCGCGACAGGCGGCGAGCAGCTTCTGGCCGTTCGGAATGACGAGGTCGCGAATGCGATTGAACAGGTAGGCGTGCTCGGGCTCGGCCGCGATCTTGTCGGGATTATATTCGCCCTTCTGCAGGTCGGTCACCAGAAGGGCGGTCCTGCCTGGCTCGACCGCGCGCTGGCGAAAGGACACGTCGCCTTCGAGCCGGATGGCGTCGATCTCACTTCGCTGCATGCTCATCCTCTCTGCCGATGACGCGGGGCCCGGAGGTAAATCGCGCGTCCTGAGTTTAGCAGATCCGCGGCAGCTGCTCGCCGCTCAACATGTCGACGACCCGCGTCCCGCCGATCGCACCGCGCATCGACACCCGGCCAGGTGGCCCCGCGCCGACGCGGCCGATCGCGGCCGCGGCGTGCGAGATCTCGTATCGCTTCAGAATTGCGAGCGCCCGGTCGGCTTCGCCCGGCACGACGAACGCGACGAAGCGGCCCTCGTTGGCGACGTAGATGGGGTCGAAGCCCAAGAGCTCGCAGGCCGACCTGACATCGTCCCGTACGGCGATCGCCGGCTCCTCGAGCTCGATCCCGAGCGCTCCGCTCTCGGCGATCTCGACCAGAGCGCTGGCGAGGCCGCCCCGGGTCAGGTCGCGCAGGCACCGCACGTCCACTCCGGCCTCGATCAGCGCGAGCACGGGCTCGACCAGCGGGGCACAGTCGCTCTCGATCGCGCTCTCGAAGCCCAGCCCCTCGCGCGCCGCCATGACCGCGATGCCGTGCCGGCCGAGATCGCCGCTAAGCAGCACGGCATCTCCCGGACGCACGCGCGCAGGCCCGATCGGTAGCCTCGCCTCGATGCTCCCGATCCCGGCCGTGTTGACGTAGAGCCGGTCCGCGTTGCCACGCTCGACCACCTTGGTATCGCCGGTCACGATCAGGGCGCCGGCGGCGGCGGCCGCCTCGCGCATCGAGGCGGTGACCCGCTCGAGGATGGCCATCTCGAGGCCGTCCTCGATGATCAGCCCGACGCTGAGATAGAGCGGGCGGGCGCCGCACATCGCGAGGTCATTGATCGTCCCGTTGACCGCGAGCCGGCCGATGTCGCCGCCGGGGAAGAACAGCGGCCGCACGACGTAGGAATCGGTCGTGAAGGCCGTGCGCCCGGCCAAGTCGAGCGCGGCGCCGTCGTGGCGGGCGCGAAGCGCCGGGTTGTCGAAGCTCGGCAGGAACAGCCGCTCGATCAGGCGCGCCATGGCGCGTCCACCGCCGCCGTGCGCGAGCTGCACGAGCTCGCCGCCCGGGGCGGGCAGGGGGCAGACCGGGCTGAAGTCCTCCCCGTCTGACATGCGAGACCTATTCCGCCGCGGTGCCGGCGTCGGGGCGATAACGATAGTAGGCCGCGCACGCGCCCTCCGAGGACACCATGGTCACGCCGAGCGGCCGCTCCGGCGTGCACCGCGTGCCGAAGGCGGGGCACTCGGGCGGCTTCTTCACCCCCTGCAGGATCAGGCCGCTGATGCACTCCGGGCTCTCGGGGCGCCCCGGGCCGGTCGCGCCGAAGCGCACTTCGGCATCGAAATCGCGATACGCCTCCGCAAGCCCGAGGCCGCTTCGCGGGATCTCGCCGATGCCGCGCCACTTCCTCGGAATCACGCGGAAAACCTGGCGCATCACCTCCTGCGCCGGGCGGTTGCCGCCGCGGCGGACCGAGCGGCCGTAGGCGTTCTCGACCTCGGCCCGGCCGCTCTCGAGCTGGCGCACGCAGCGGTAGATGCCGTGCAGGATGTCGAGCGGCTCGAAGCCGGTCACGACGATCGGGACGCGGTAGCGCTCGGCGAGCGGCGCATACTCCTCGAAGCCCATCACCGTGCAGACGTGGCCGGCGGCGAGGAACCCTTGAATTCGATTGGTGGGCGAGCCCAGCAGCGCATCCATGGCCGGCGGCACGAGGACGTGCGAGACCAGCATCGAGAAATTGCGCACACCCTGGCGCTTCGCCTGATAGGCCGCCATGGCGTTGGCCGGCGCCGTGGTCTCGAAGCCGACGGCGAAGAACACGACCTCGCGGTCCGGATGCTCGATCGCCAGCCTGAGCGCATCGAGGGGCGAGTAGACGACCCGCACGTCGCCGCCCCTTGACTTGACCGCCAGCAGATCGGTCTCGCTGCCGGGTACGCGCAGCATGTCGCCGAAGGAACAGAAGGTCACCTCCGGCCGGGCCGCGATCTCGATCGCCTTGTCGATGCTCTCGAGCGGGGTGACGCAGACCGGGCAACCCGGCCCGTGGACCAGCGTGATGCCCGCGGGCAGGAGCTGGTCGATGCCAAAGCGGACGATCGCGTGGGTCTGTCCGCCGCAGATCTCCATGATGGTCCAGGGCCGGGTCGCCACCGCCGCAATCGCCCGGGCGTAGCGGCGCGCGGCCTCTGGGTCGCGGAACTCGTCGCGGAACTTCATGGCCGGAACCTCATGGCGCGGCCGGCTCCAGGGCTCGCCCGAGGTCGTCGAGCTCGCCGATCGCCTCGAGCTCTTCGAACACCCGCTCGGCCGCCGCCTCGTCGAGCACGCTGATGGCGAAGCCGACGTGGACGAGCACGTAGTCGCCGATCGCGGCTTCCGGCACGTAGGCGAGGTTGACCTCCTTGATGATGCCGCCGAAGTCGACGCGCCCGGTCCGCATGAGATCGTTCGCACCCGTGATGCTCAGCACCCGGGCTGGTACGGCGAGGCACATCAGGCCATGCTCCCCCTCTGCCGGCGCGCCGCCCAGGCGATCTGACCGAGTGCCAGGCCGCCGTCGTTCGGCGGTACGCGCTCATGCCAGTAGGGCTCGAACCCCGCATCGCACAGGCCGCGCACGGTGCCCTCCATGAGATAGCGGTTCTGAAAGCAGCCGCCGGAAAGCGCAACCCGCTTCGCGCCGACCCGCGCGGCGACGTCGACGATGGCGCACGCGAGCCCGTTGTGGAAGGCTGCGGCGATCGCGGCCGGCGCCGTCCCGCTTCGGATGTCCGCGAGCAGAGCCCGGAGCGCCGGCTCCCAGTCCAGGATCAGGACCTGCGAGCCGGTATCGTCCTCACCTAGGCGCAGCTCGAGCGGGTAGTGCGCGTCGCTCTGGAGCGTGCTGATCGCCCACTCGAGTTCCGAGGCGGCCTGGCCCTCGTAGCTCGTCTCCTGGCGGATGCCCAGCAGCGCTGCGACGGCATCGAACAACCGGCCGGCGCTCGACGTCCAGGGCGCGTTGATCCCGCCCGCCAGCATCCGGCCGAGGACCGCGCGCTCTCTCGGCGCGAAGGCGGCGACCGGTGCCAAGTCCCGCATTTCGAGGGCGGTTTCGCCCAAGCCTTCGTGCAGCAGGCCGAGTGCGGCGCGGCGCGGCTCGCGCACCGCCGCTTCGCCGCCCGGCAGCCGGAAGTGGCGGAGATGGGCGACCCGCTCGAAGCCATCGCCCGTCACCAGCAGAAACTCGCCGCCCCAGACCGTGCCGTCGGCATCGTAGCCGGTGCCGTCCCAGGCGACGCCAAGGGCCGGCGGCTCGAGATCATGCTCGGCCATGCAGGCCGCCACATGGGCGACGTGATGCTGAACCTGCGTCACCGGAAGACCGCTCTCGAAGGCGAACCGGGTCGAGGCGTAGTCCGGATGAAGGTCGGCGACCACGGCTGCGGGCCGGACGCGATAGAGCCGCTCGAGGCTCGCGCGCGTGCGGCCGTGCGCGTCGCGCGCCTCGGCGGTGTCGAGGTCGCCGATGTGCTGGCTCAGCACGACCGCGCCGCCCGTGGTGAGCGCGACTGTGGTCTTCAGGTGACCACCGACCGCCAGCATGCCGTCGGGAAAACCGCCGCTCGCCACCGGCGCAGGCGCATGGCCACGCGCGTGCCGCAGCAGCATCGGCCGGCCGGCTGCGAGGCGCACCAGCGAATCGTCGATCACCCGGACGATCGGCCGGTCATGCACAAGGAATAGGTCAGCGATCCCGGCGAGCCGCCGCAGCGCGTCCCGCTCGTCGATCGCCATCGGCTCGTCGCTGAGATTGCCGCTGGTCGCGACGACCGGAAAGCCGAGCGCACGCATCAGCAGGTGATGCAGCGGGGTATAGGGCAGCATGCACCCGAGATAAGGGTTGTGCGGCGCGACCGCCGTCGCGACCGGCGTGACGCCCTCGGCCTCCGCCCGGCGAAGCAGTACGATCGGCGCGGCGCGGCTCGCGAGCAGATCCATCTCGGCCGACGCCACCTCGCAATGCCGCATGACGTCGGCGGGCGAGGGGAACATCAGAGCGAGCGGCTTCTCCTCCCGGCGCTTTCGCGCGCGCAGGCGGGCAACGGCCTGCTCATCGCGCGCGTCGACCATCAGATGAAAGCCGCCAAGACCCTTCACGGCCAGGATCAGGCCGCCGCGAAGGGCATCGCTCGCCGTCTCGAGCGCCTCGTGCCGGACCGCGAGCGACGCGCCGCGCGTATCCCACAGCGCCAGCTGCGGTCCGCACTCCGGGCAGGCGTTCGGCTCGGCATGAAAGCGCCGGTCGAGGGGATCCTCGTACTCGGCCCGGCAGGCCCGGCACATCGCGAAGCCGCGCATGGTCGTGCGCGCGCGGTCGTAGGGCAGGTCTTCGATGATGCTGAAGCGCGGGCCGCAGGCGGTGCAGTTGGTAAAGGGGTACAGATAGCGCCGGTTCGCGGGATCGAAGACCTCGTGCAGGCAGTCCCGGCAGGTCGCGAGATCGGGCAGCACGGCGGTCGTGGGCGGCCCGCCGGTCTCGCTCGTGCGGATCACGAAGCCAGGCTCGCCGCGGGGCAAGGTCCGCTCGATCCGGACTTCGGCGACCGTTGCGTGCGCGGGCGCCTCATGGCGCAACGCCTCGAGCAGCCGATCGAGATCCTGAAGAGCGCCCTCCGCCTCGATGGTCACGCCCTCGGCCGTGTTCGCGACCCACCCCGCGACGCCGAGCTCGCTCGCGCGCCGATAGACGAACGGCCGAAAGCCGACCCCCTGGACGCTGCCGCGCACCCGGATGCGAAGACGCTCACGTCCCGGCATGGTGGATACGAGAGCGCCCATGGCTCGTTCCCTTCAGGTCTCGAGCTCGACGCTCTCGAGCACGATGTCCTGCGCGCGCGGATCGGCGAGGTCATCGGAGATCGTCACATCGAGCTCGGCGCCTTCGGCGATCGTGCCGGACGCAGCCTGCTCGAAATGCTCGGCGAAATGCGCGCGCGACATGTGGCTGAGCGCACCGCACCAGACTTTGACCCCGGCCACGCGCGATGCCCCCTCGGCCTCGGCGACGGTGCGGATCTGGCGCATCAGAGTGGTCATCAAGGACGCTTCGTGCATTGGCTCACTCGCTTGTTTGCCGGGTAGTGATTGCAGCTCGCCCAGGATGTTCTCCGCCACTGCCGCCGCGGCGCGCGCGACCTCCGGCGACAACGGCACACCCGGCTCGAACCGGCGCCCCTCGATCGCATAGACGATGCAGCGGCGCGGCATCGCCCCGAGGGCGCGCGCGAGCTCGATAGCCTGCGCGAGGCCGAAACCATGCGAAGAGACCTCTGCGAGCCCGCTCGGCAACGCCCGCTCGCCGGCATCGAAACGGCGCACCGTACCCGGCGCCCCGCCCGAGACCGCGGCATCGATGAGGATCGCGACATCGGCTTCCTGCAGCAAGCTCAGCAACCTCGTCGCCTCGCCCGATTCGTGCAGCACCTCGACGCCTTCGGGCGGCCGCCCGCCCAGGCGGCGGACCACTTCGCAGCCGACCGCGTCGTCGCCCCGGTCGGGATTGCCGATGCCGACGATCAGCCGCCGCCCGCCCGCCATGCGGCAAGGCCGTGGCTAGGCACGGTCGACCTCGAGCCTGAGGAAGTGGGTGGCGCAGGAGATGCATGGATCGTAGTTGCGCACCGTCTGCTCGCAGCGCCAGCGAAGCGCCTCATCGGGCAGGTTCAGCCAGGCGCCGATGAACTCCTGGAGATCCTCCTCGATGGTGCCCTGGTTCTGCGAGGTCGGCGGGATGATCACGGCATCCTCGATGGCGCCGTCCCCGGCCAGCCGATAGCGGTGGTAGAGCATGCCGCGCGGCGCCTCGGTGGCACCATGGCCGGTGCCCGCGCGCGGCACGAGCGGCACGGCCGGCCGGCCCGGCTCCTCGTACTCGCGGATGATCCTGAGCGCCTCGTCGCAGGCGAACACCAGCTCCACGCTGCGCACGATGATGCTCTTGTAGGGATTGGTGCAGACCCGACCGAGCCCCGCCTCCTTGGCTGCCTGCTGCGCGACCGGCGGCAGCCGGTCGAAGTTCAAGCTGTAGCGGGCCATCGGTCCGACGAAATAGTGGCCGCGCGCTTTGAGCCGGCTGTGCAAGGCCGTCGACTGCGGCAGGTGCAGCTCCTCGAAGTGATCGAGATACTCGCGCGCCGTGATGTCGAGGCCGCGGTTCGAGACGATGTGCCCCTCGTTGAACGGATATTCGTTTGGATGCCGAAGCGAGACGAACTCGTAGTCGCGCTCGCAGGCTGGGAAATCGAACGTCGCGACCCAGCGCACGGTCTCGAGCGCGGCGTCGCGCGCCCGCTCAAGCGGCTCGATGAGGGTTTCGAGCTGGCGCCGCGTCGGCGCCTTGTAGAAGCCGCCGACCCTGACGTTGATCGGATGAACCTCACGTCCGCCGACCAGCGCCACGATCTCGTTGCCGGCCTTCTTCAGCCCGAGGCCGCGCTTGACGATGTCGGCGTGGTCGCGGGCGAGCTCGATCGCACTCTGGTAACCCAGGAAATCCGGCGCATGCAGCATGTAGACGTGGAGGCCGTGGCTCTCGATCCATTCGCCGCAGTAGATCAGGCGCCGGAGCGCGCGCAGCGGCCCCTCCACCCGGATGCCGAGCGCGTCCTCCATGGCGTGAATCGCGCTCATCTGATAGGCGATCGGGCAGATGCCGCAGATGCGCGCCGTGATGTCCGGGGCCTCGCTGAACTGGCGGCCGCGCAGGAACGCCTCGAAGAAGCGCGGTGGCTCGAAGATGTTGAGCTCGGCCTCCTTCACCGCGCCGTCGCGGATCGTGACCTTGAGCGCGCCTTCGCCCTCGACCCGGGCGAGCGCGGCGACCTTGATCGTCTTACGCGCCATGGCGCCTGCTCTCCTCGCGGAACGGCTCGGCATTGACGTTGAAGGTGGCGTAGAGGCGGCCGATCGTGCCCTCGTCCACGCCGAGGCGCTGCAGCCAGCCGGAGAGCGCCCGGACATCCGGGCTCTCCATGGGGCCGAAGCAGCCGTAGCAGCCGCGATCGTAGGACGGGCAGAGCGCGCCGCAGCCGGCGTGCGTGACCGGCCCGAGGCAAGGCGTGCCGTGCGCCACCATCACGCAGACATTGCCCTTCTGCTTGCACTCGATGCAGACGCTGTTGGCCGGGATCGCGGGCTTGCGATCGTAGAGGAAGGCGGCGATCACCTCGAGCAGCTGGCGCTTGTTGATCGGGCAGCCGTGCAGCTCGAAGTCGACCCGCACGTGATCGGCGATCGGGGTCGAGGTGGCGAGCGTCTCGATGTAGTCCGGGCGGGCGTAGACGATGTCGATGAAGTCCTTGACGTCCCTGAAGTTGCGCAGCGCCTGGATGCCGCCCGCGGTGGCGCAGGCGCCGATCGTCACCAGCGTCTTCGAGCTCTTGCGGATCTGGCGGATGCGCTCGGCGTCGTGCGCCGTGGTGACCGAGCCCTCGACCAGCGACAGATCATAGGGGCCCTTGACCTCGGCGCGGGTCGCCTCGAGGAAGTAGGCGATCTCGATCGCGCCCGCGACCGCCAGAAGCTCGTCCTCGCAGTCGAGCAGGCTCAACTGGCAGCCGTCGCAGGAGGCGAACTTCCAGACGGCGAGCTTGGGCTTCTTGCGGTTCGTCGCCACCTCAGAGCTCCTTCACCG
>JBKPDM010000149.1:0-9247 GCA_046727895.1 Pseudomonadota bacterium
CCAGCCGTGGGGCGTGTCGTCGCTCCGCCGCCGCGAGAGCCGGGTTCTGCAGCACCTCGCTGCGGTGATGCGCGCGCTCGAGGCGCTGTGTGCGACCACCTCCGAGACGAGCGCGGCCGCGGTGCTAGCAGGCGCAGCCGCGGGCTTACGCCAGCTGCGCGCCAATACGGCGGAGCTGCTCGGCCCGGCGCGCGCCGGCCGCGAGACCCGCATCATGGTCACGCTGGCACCCGAGTTCGCCCTCGATGCCGAGGCGTTGACCCGGCTTGCAGAGCAGGGCATGGACTGCGCCCGGATCAATTGTGGCCACGATTCGCCGGCGATCTGGCAGCGCATGATCGAGACCGTGCGCGCGGTCGAGCGCCGCACCGGGCGTCCCTGCCGGGTGCTGATGGACCTCGCCGGGCCCAGAATTCGCACCGAAGTTGTGATCACGCCCGACGACGGCCGGAGGGTGCAGGCCGGCGATCGGATTCTCATCACCTTCGATGCGCCGACGCCGCGGCCGGACTTTGCCTTCCAGGCGAGCTGCGGCGAGCCGGAGGCGCTCCGCGCCGTACCGGTCGGCACGCGGGCCTCGATCCGGGACGGGCGGATCGCCGGCGAGATCGTCGAACGCCGACCCGAGGGCCTGGTGCTCGCGGTGAGCCGCGCCGGTCCCAACGGGCAGCGCCTGCAACCCCATCGGGGCATCAATTTCCCGGGCACCGCGCTCGAGATTTCGCCGCTGACCGCGGCCGATCTCGCGCATCTCGACTTCGTCGCCGCCCATGCCGACAACGTCAGCTACTCGTTCGTCCAGCGGCCCGAGGCCATGGCGCGGCTGCAGGCGGAGCTCCGCCGCCGGCGGCCCGACCGGCCGGCGATGCCGGTCGTGGCCAAGATCGAAACCCAGCTCGCCTTCGCGAATCTGCCCGACATCATCGTCCAGGCCGCTGCCGCCAATCCCTTCGGCGTGATGATCGCGCGCGGCGATCTCGCGGTCGAGATCGGCTTCGAGCGCCTGGCCGAGGTTCAGGAGGAGATCCTCTGGCTCTGCGAGGCGGCGCAGGTGCCGGTGATCTGGGCGACCCAGGTCCTCGACCGCCTGGTCCGCAAGGGCACTCCCGCGCGCGGCGAATACACCGATGCCGCGATGGGCTCGCGCGCCGAGTGCGTCATGCTCAACAACGGTCCGTTCGTCGAGGCGGGTGTGGTCGCCCTCGACGACATCCTGCGCCGCATGGAGCGGCATCAGAACAAGAAGACCGCGCAGCTGCGCGCGCTGCATGCCTGGCGCTGGCAGGACGGATGTTCACCGGCGGTCGTACCACCCAGCCTGTGAGCCACTTCACTTCCGTCTTCATCTTCGGCGCGATACCGATTGGCGCTGGAATGCGAACGAGGGAGGCGCGCGGTGGAGCACAAGACCTCTGAGCGGCATCTTTTCGATCGTGGCCCGAAGCGCATCCTGGCTCTGGACGGTGGCGGAATCCGCGGGATCCTGACGCTGCAGACCCTGCGGCGGATCGAGTCGATGCTGCGCGCCCGCTGCGGCGGCGCCGAGGACTTCCGGCTCTGCGACTACTTCGACCTGATCGGCGGCACCTCGACCGGGGCGATCATCGCGGCCGGCCTGGCGGTCGGTTATTCCGTCGACAGGCTCGACGAGCTCTATCGTGGGCTGGGCAGGCACGTCTTCAAGGATGAGCTGTTCCGGCGCGGGCTCTTTCGGGCCAAGTTCTCGGAACGGCCGTTGCGCCAGCTTCTCGAGGGCGAGTTCGGCGACACCACTCTGGGTGACGCCCGGATCAGAACCGGCCTCGCCATCGTGCTGAAGCGCCTCGATACCGGCAGTCCCTGGATCGTGCACAACAATCCCAAGGGCAAGTACTACAGGCGGCGGGAGGGCGGCCGTGCGGTCGCCAATGCCGACTACCTTCTCAAGGACGTCGTGCGCGCGAGCACGGCAGCCCCGCACTATTTCGACCCGGAGCGAATCCAGGTCGCGGGCGATATGGCGGGCGCGTTCGTCGATGGCGGCGTCAGCCCGCACAACAACCCCGCCCTGCAGCTCCTCCTGCTCGCGACGCTCGAGGGCTATGGCCTGCGCTGGCCCGTGGGCGCCGACAATCTTCTGCTGGTGTCGGTGGGGACGGGGTCCTGGGATCTCCGCTTGGACACGGAGGAGGTGATGGGCATGACGCCGGCCAAGCTCGCGATCCGCGCGCTCTCCTCGCTGATGGGCGATGCCGCCGCCTTCAACGAGCTCGTCCTCCAGTCGCTGTCGGCCAGCCCCACGGCGCGCCAGATCGACCGGGAGATCGGCGATCTCGGCGGCGACCTCCTGGGCGCCGGCGAGCCCTGGCTCACCTACCTGCGCTACGACCCGCAGCTCGATCGCGCCTGGCTCGAGGAGCGCCTAGGGCTCGATCTCGCCGAGCACGAGGTCGACGCCTTGCGCAGGATGGACGATCCTCAGAACCTCGAAGCCCTGGTCCGGGTCGGCGAAGCCACCGCAAAGCTCGTCGAGGACAGGCATTTTGACGCCCGCTTCGACATCTGAGCTGCCGGCCCGGTCGAGTGGCCGCCTGGCGGCCGGACGGGAGCGCGTCGTTCGCGGGAGACCCTGATGTTCGCCTTCGTGGTGCGTCCGTTCGGAACCAAGAACGGGATCGATTTCGACAAGGTTCACCGGGAGCTGATCGCGCCGGCGATGGCACGGCTCGGCCTGGGGGGGGACACGACCGAGCCGATCACGCGGGCCGGCAACATCCGCGCCGACATGTTCGAGCTGCTGGCGAAGGCCGAGGTGGTGATCGCCGACATCTCGATTCACAACGCCAACGTCTTCTATGAGCTCGGCGCCCGCCACGCGCTCCGTGACAAACGAACCTTCCTGATCCGCTGCGCGAGCGAGGAGGTGCCGTTCGACCTCCGCACCGACCGCTACCTGGAATACGCCAGGGAGAACCCTGCGGCCTCACTGGAGCGGCTTGTCGACGGCCTGAGGCAGACCATCGAGGGCTCCGCGGCAGACAGCCCGATCTTCCAGCTGGTGCCTGAGCTCGAGCCGCAGGACTGGACACGGCTCGTCGTCGTGCCCGAGGACTTCCACGAGGAGGTCGAGAAGGCGACGCAGGGCCGGCACCGGGGCGATCTCGAGCTGCTGTCGCTCGAGGCGCAGGCGTTCGACTGGGCGCCGGAGGGGCTGCGCCTCGTCGGGCGCGCTCAGTCCGACCTGAAGGCCTGGGAGGGCGCACGGGCCACGTGGGAGGCGATGCGCAAACGCGTCGAGGGCGATCACGAGGTCGATCTCAGGCTCGGCACCGTCTATCAGCGCCTCGGCGATCTCGCCGCATCGGACGTCGCGCTGAAGCACGCGATCGACGATCCGGACATCACCGATCGGGAGCGGGCCGAAGCCTACGCGCTCCTGGGCAGCAACGAGAAGACCCGCTGGATGGACGCCTGGAAGGACGTGCCGGATGAGGACATGCGCGAGCGGGCGCTTGGCTCCCGCTACCTTCAGCAGGCGAAGGAGTACTATGCCGGGGGGTTCGCGTCCGATCTGAACCATTATTACGCCGGCATCAACGCTTTGGCGCTTCAGACGATCGTCGCGGAGCTTGCCAGGGCCCACCCCGACGCCTGGGCGATCGACTTCGACAGCGCGGACGAAGCCGAGCGGGCGCTCGCGAAGGTCGAGGGCGAGCGCCGCCAGCTCGAGGGCGCAGTCGGGCTCTCGGTCGAGCGTGAGCTGCGCCGTCTCTCGCGCCTCGGTAAGAAGGACCGGTGGGCCGACATCACGCGGGCGGACCTCGGCCTGCTCACCCTCAAGAACCCTGAGCGCGCAGCGCGGCTGTATCGAAAGGCCCTCGAAGGCGCCGGGGAGTTCTACTTCGACTCTGTCCGCCGTCAGCTCGCGTTGTATCGTGACCTAGGTGTTCTGGCCGACAACGCCGCTGCTGTCCTGGCCGAGCTCGACCGGCTCGAGCAGGAGGCGGGCATCACCCATGCCAGGCAGGACGGCGAGCAGCCGCATGTCCTGCTGTTCACCGGGCACCGGATCGACGCGCCGGGCCGCACCGAGCCGCGCTTCCCGGCCGCGAAGGAGGCGGTGGCCCGCGCCGCGATCCAAGATGCCGTCGCCAAGGAACAGGCGCGTATCTCCGCCAGGCTGACCGGCATCGCCGGCGGCGCCAGCGGGGGCGACATCCTGTTCCATGAGGTCTGTGCGGAGCTCGGCATCGAGACCCGGCTCTATCTCGCGATCCCGAGCGATCAATACATCGCCCTGTCGGTCGAGGTGCCGGGCGAGCCGGAGTGGATCGACCGCTTTCGCGCCGTGGAGAAGCGCTCTCGCAAGACGCGCACCCTGGCACAGGGAAAGGAGTTGCCGGAGTGGCTGAGGAGCCGGCCGGACTACAGCATCTGGCAGCGCAACAACCTCTGGATGCTGCACAACGCGCTCGCCCATGGTGGCAGGAACGTCACGTTGATCGCCTTGTGGAACGGCAAGGCTGGCGACGGCCCCGGCGGTACCAAGGACATGGTCGATCAAGCCCGGGCGCGCGGCGCCAAGGTGGTCATCCTCGACACCGGGCAGCTGTTCGGGCTGTAACGCCGCGGGCGATCCTTCGGCGGTTGGAGTGAGGATGGGTCATGAACCACGCCGTACGTGGCGTCGCCGCGTCCTTCCGGCGACCCGGTCGGCCACCCGAGCGCCCGTTTGCCAATCAGGGATCACTCCACGTGGATCGTGCCCTCAGGGTAGAAGGCGTGGAAGGCGAACGCGAAATCGACCGAATAAACGACATCTGTCCAGCCGTCGCCGGACCTGCGCTCGACCAGAACGTTGCCGACATCGAAGCCCGCGGCGATGGTGCTGGCGTCGAGCGCCGAGGCCTGGCCGGGCTGCCAGCTGAACCGGAGGTCGCCGACCACGAAGGGCGATTTCTCGCGCACGAGATCGAGGCTCCAGGCCTCGTTGCCGACCCGGACGACGCGGGCGAGCGGCGCGATGTTTCGAGGGGGCAGGCCGCGATAGAGAAACGGCGCGGGCGAGCGGTCGTAGCCGACGTAAGGATTGCGTCCGTAGGCGCGCATCGCTCCGCCGCCCGGCACCTGGACCTTGCCGTCGGCGGCACGCGCCTTGAAGCTCGCGAAGGACTCCAGCCGCGAGGGCAGCATGACGAGCCGCCTGCCGGTCAGCTCGCCGACGATCGCCTCGCCCAGGAACTGCTGCCACCAGCTCTCGGTCGTGCGGTCGTACATCACCAGGTCGGAATTGCGCAGCTTGCCCGTCGTTCCGAACTCGAGCACCCGGCCATCGAGCCGGCGATCGAACACGATGCCGGTGTTGCACAAGGGACAGAAGGTCACCGCCACCGGCGCGCCACCGACCACGTCGTTGACGATCTCGTGCCAGATCAGGATGCGCAGCGGATAAGCCCGGGCGTCGCCTTCGATCGCGAGGCCGATCACCGGCTCGTTGGCGGGCAGCCCGGCTTCGGCCACCGGAACGAAGGTGGGCTCGTCGATCGAGGGAATGCCGTCTTTGGGCGGACCACCCGAGAAGATCTCGTCGAGATCGACGCTGTGCCTGGCGAAGTCGGTCTTCGGCCATTCGCGCTGCCAGCGCGCGGACTCGGCCGCGAGTGACGGGGTGGTCAGCAACCAGATCAAGCCGGCAAACCACAATCGGCGCATGGTCCTGACCTGCGTGGTTCATATTTGCCAACCAGGATGGCAGCGGCGTAGTGACGGACAAGGCACAGCCATTCACAGCTGGGTGATGCCGGTCGTGACCACCCGGGTGGGCAAGCCCGCCCGCGGGCACTATAACAGTAGTGTCGAGCGCGGATCGTTTCGCCGCGGGGCCGTCCGGTGCACGGGTCTAACTGCTCCGGGCGCATGAGGTAGGGCCGAGGACCGCATGGACTTTCTCACGGTACTGCTCCTGCTCGCGATGCTGGCCACGGTCGGCGTGCTGTTCGTCGGGCTCGCGGCCTTCTTCCATGGCGGCGAGTTCAATCGCAAGTATAGCAACAAGCTGATGCAGGCGCGCGTCGCCTTCCAGGCGATCGCCGTGGTCATCCTGCTGATCCTGCTGGTCACGCACATGCACTGAGGCGCGGCCGCTTCGGGACGACCCTGGTGGTCCATCTGAGCAAGATCTACACGAAGGGCGGCGATCGCGGCCGGACCTCGCTCGGCGACGGCGCGCGGGTCACCAAGCACGAACTGCGCGTCGCCGCCTACGGTACGGTCGACGAGGCCAACGCGACCATCGGCCTCGCCCGCCTGCACACCGAGTCCGTGGCCGATGCGATGCTGGCCAGGATTCAGAACGATCTGTTCGACCTCGGCGCCGATCTCTGCCGCCCGGGCGACGACCCGGACCAGCCGGATACGCTGCGCATCCAGGCGAGCCAGGTGCAGCGCCTCGAGGACGAGATCGACGCCATGAACGTCGCGCTGAAGCCGCTGAACTCCTTCGTCCTGCCGGGCGGCAGGCCGGCCGCCGCCTTTCTCCACCAGGCGCGCACGGTGGTCCGCCGCGCCGAGCGTCTGGCGACCGAGCTCGCCACCCGCGAGCCCCTGAACCCGATCGCGCTCCAGTACCTGAACCGCCTGTCGGACCATCTGTTCGTTCTCGCCCGCCACCTCAATGACAAAGGCGCGGCCGACGTGCTCTGGGTGCCCGGAGCGAACCGGTAGTTCGCGCGGCGCGCCAGGCCCGCCCGCTCGGCTCCGGAAGGGCGCAGCCCTCAGACCTCGCGCCAGCGGTGGCAGGCGACCTGGTGGCCGGGGCCGGCGCTCTCGACCTCCGGCACTTCGGCCGCGCAGCGCTCGATGGCGAGCGGGCAGCGGGTGCGGAACACGCAGCCCGAGGGCGGCTCGAGCGGCGAGGGCAGATCGCCCTTGAGCACGATCCGGCGCTTTTGCCGCTCGAGCTTGGGGTCCGGGATCGGCACCGCCGAGATCAGCGCCCTGGTATAGGGGTGGCGCGGAGCGGCGTAGAGCTGCTCGCGGTTCGCGATCTCCATCATCCGGCCGAGATAGAGCACGAGGATGCGGTGGCTGATGTGGCGGACCACCGAGAGGTCGTGGCTGATGAACAGGAGCGAGAGGCCGAACTCGCGCTGCAGGCGCATCAGCAGGTTGATGATCTGCGCCTGAATCGAGACGTCGAGCGCCGAGACCGGCTCGTCGCAGACGATCAGCCGGGGCCTGAGGATCATCGCGCGGGCGACGCCGATCCGCTGGCACTGGCCGCCCGAGAACTCGTGCGGGTAGCGGTTGATCATCTGCGGCGAGAGCCCGGTCTTGGCCATCATGTCCTGCACCCGGGCCTTGACCTCGGCGCGGCCGAGCCCCGGCTCGTGGGTGATCAGCGGCTCGGCGACGATGTCGCCGATGGTCATGCGCGGGTTGAGGCTGGCGAGCGGATCCTGGAAGACGATCTGCATCGCGCGCCGGTGCCGGCGCAGCGCCTCGGCGCCGAGCCCTGCCAGATCCTCGCCGAGCCAGATCACGCGGCCCCCGCTCGGCTCGATCAGGCGAAGGATCGCGCGGCCGAGGGTCGACTTGCCGCAGCCCGACTCGCCGACGATGCCCAGTGTCTCGCCGGCGGCGAGCGCGAAGCTCACCCGGTCGACCGCCTTGAGCGGCAGCCAGCGCCGGCGCAGCAGACCGCCGACCGGGATCGGAAAGTGCACCGCGAGGTCCTCGACCGTCAGCAGCGCCGCGCTCACCCCAGGCGCTCCAGATGGCAGGCCTTGGCGCGGCCCGGCGCGAAGGTGCGCAGCCGCGGTCGCTCCGCCGCGCAGCGCTCGAAGGCGAAGGCGCAGCGGTCCCGGAACGCGCAGCCGGGCGGCAGGGCCTGGAGGTTCGGCGGCTGCCCGGGAATGGTCGCGAGCTCGGCGGCGCTCACGCCATCGAGACGCGGCATCGAATGCAGGAGCCCCTGCGTGTAGGGATGCTGCGGATCGTCGAAGATCCGCTCGACCGGGCCCTGCTCGACGATCCGCCCGGCGTACATCACCATGACCCGCTCGCAGAGGCCCGCGACCACGCCGAGATCATGGGTGATCAGGACGATCGCCATGCCGAGCTCGCGCCGGAGCCGCTCAAGGAGCTCCAGGATCTGCGCCTGCACGGTGACGTCGAGTGCCGTGGTCGGCTCGTCGGCGATCAGGAGCTCCGGCTCGCAGAGCAGCGCGATCGCGATCATCACCCGCTGGCGCATGCCGCCCGAGAACTCGTGCGGATAGAGGTCGATGCGCCCGCGCGCGGCCGGAATCCCCGCGAGATCGAGCAGCTCGATCGAGCGCTCGCGCGCCTCCCGCTCGCCCATGCCGCGGTGCTCGATCAGGACCTCGGTCATCTGGCGCGAGATCCTGAGGTAGGGATTGAGCGAGGTCATCGGGTCCTGAAAGATCATCGCGAGCTTGACGCCGCGGATCGCATTCAGCTGCCGGGCCGGCAGGTTCAGCATCTCGCGGCCGCGAAAGCGGGCACTCCCGGTGCAGGCGCCGTTTCGGGCGAGCAGGCCCATGACCGAAAGGAACAGCTGGGTCTTGCCCGAGCCGGACTCGCCGACCACGCCGACGCTCTCGCCGTCGCCCACGGCGAAGCTCACCTCGCTCACCGCCGCCACCTCGCCCTCTGGCGTGGCGAAGCGGGTGGTCAGATCCTCGATCTCGAGCACTTCGGCCATTCGGCTCGATGCCTCTGCCCGCCGGGTTGCGGCGCCACCGGATCGAAAGGCGCGCCGTCAGGGGGCTTCGGCAGGCGGGTCACGGGTGACCTTGACTTTTCGGCCCTCCACTTCGTACTCCGCCATGACGAAGTCCTTCGTGCTGTCGAACCAGACAGTCGCGACGAAGTCGCCGCTGAACGTGACCCGCTGGGTGGCGATCTTATTGCCGTGCAGCTTGATCATCTTGCCGTGCAGCTTGATCATCTCGTCCGCTTTCGCAAGCGTCACATGCATCAGGCGCAGATCCACCTGATTGAACAGCAAGGCGTGATCGGTGATGCCATAGTGCCAGATGGAGTTCGGAAACGCCTCGAGCGGCAGCTTGGTCGTCTTGTCATTGACCGTACCCAGATAGTCGTTCGCTTCCCGGGTCACCTGAACCTCGTAAATCTTGCCGTTGTCGTCGGCGCGCCCATGCATGTTCTGCAACTGACCATCGCGCCAGGTCTGCTCCATGTCGTGGGTGAACTCATAGAGGTTGAGACCGAGGATCGACAGGGA
>JBKPDM010000150.1:0-4176 GCA_046727895.1 Pseudomonadota bacterium
GCATCAACTGCATGCGGATCGCGATCGCGGGCTTCGTCGTGCCGTTCATGGCGGTCTGTGCCCCGGCGCTGATGCTCCAGGACGGCGGTCCGCTCGCCACGGAGATCGGCTACTGGCCGGCGGTCGGTTACATCATCGTCAAGGCGCTGCTGTCGATCGGCCTCTGGGGCGCGGCCGCGATCGGCTATCTGTTCGCGCCGCTCACCTGGCTCGAGCGCATCCTCGCTGCTGCCGCGGCGTTCGCGCTGGTCGTGGCGCTGCCGGCGACCGACGAGCTCGGCTTCGGGCTCGCCGTTCTGGTCCTCGGCTGGCACTTCTGGCGCAGCCGGCAGCTGCGCCCCGCCTCGGCGGCTTGACCGCGCTCTGTCTCTCGACCGCCGGCGGGTTGGCAGCGAAGCTCGCGCTCTCCGCCTTCACGCTTGCCTGGACCCACTCGGTCGAGCGGACCGAGTGGCAGGAGGACTGGCGGATCGAGCACGGCGCGCTGGTCGTGGTCGAAGCGCGGGTCAAAGGGACCGGAGCGGGGATGGAGATCCCGGACGATGCCGTGCTGCGCGATGGCTGGTATGTCTACCGCCCGCACCTGCCGCCCCTGCCCGCGCTCGATCTGGCCCGCTCCCGTGCGGTCGCCGACTGGCGGCTCTGCGCGCACGGCCGCTGCGAGGTGCTCGGTATGTGGGTCGGCGCGGCGCCCTCGGTGCACATCTTCGCCTGCAAACCCTAGAAGGCCATCGTCGCCCTGTCACCTCCCGGCCGCGAGCGTGACTGCGCGGTTCGGTACCCGAACGCGGGGAAGTGGGCTATATTGGGCTGACGATAGAGGAGATCGCACGTGGCAGATCGAACTTACACGGTGCACTGCGTCTGGGATGCCGACGCCGAAGTCTGGGTCGCAAGCAGCGACGATGTGCCTGGGCTCGCGACCGGAGCTGACACGCTGGACGGCCTCGTGGTGAAGCTCAAGGTCGTCATCCCGGAGCTGCTCGAGGCCAATGGTCTCCTCTCGGGGGACGAATCGGGCGACATTTCCTTCGCCATCATCGCGGAACGACATGAGCGAGCGCCTCGCGCGGCTTGATGGCGGACAACTTCACTCCGGCAGTCAAGAAACTATTGCGCGAGACCGGGTGCCGCTTCGAACGCCAGGGAAGAGGTGACCACGAGATCTGGTACAGCCCGATCACCGAACGTCGATTCATGGTCGACGCCCGAATCAAATCCCGACACTGGGCCAACCATACCTTGAAGCAGGCCGGTCTGCCTAAGGCGTTCTGAAGCCGATCGCCTGGCACGTGGGAGTTCGGCGATCATTGCGCCGTCTCGGCCGCTCGGCGGCGCAGGACATCTTTCTGCAGCTTGCCGTTGGCGTTGCGCGGCAGCGGCGCGGTGCCGATGGTGACGAACTCCGGCACCTTGTAGTCGGCAAGGCGGGCCCGACAGAATGCGCGCACCTCGTCTTCGCTCAGTCGCTCGTCGCGCGCCGTCACAAAAGCGTGGACCTTCTCGCCAAGCACCGGATCGGGGTGCGCGACGACCGCGGCCTCAGCGATCTGCGGATGGTGGCTCAGCACGTTCTCGACCTCGGCGCTGAACACCTTGTAGCCGGCGCGGTTGATCATGTCCTTGAGGCGGTCGAACAGCCGGAGATAGCCCGCCTCATCGATCGCGCCTATGTCGCCCGAGCGCCAGAAGCCGGCAACGAAGCTCTCCCGGGTCGCAGTGTCGTTGGCCCAGTACCCCGGCACCACCATCGGCCCCTTGATCCAGATTTCACCAGCCTCGCCCGGCCGCACCTCGCGACCTGCCTCGTCCATGATCCGCACCTCGGCGCACGGCACAGCAAGGCCGACACTGTCGGGGTGGCGCGCGGTGTGAGCGAACGGCATCAGCGTCGTTCCCGCGGTGGTCTCGGTCGCGCCGTAGCCGTTGCTTAGCTGCAGCCGCGGCAGGCATTCGGCGAGGCTGGCGATAGTCGCCTCCGGCATCGGTGCGCCGCCAAAGCCACCGATCCGCCAGGAGGACAGATCGAACGCCACGAAATTCGGCTCGAGCAGGCAGAGCTGATACATCGCCGGTACCATGTTGGTGACGGTGACCCTCTCGGTGGCCATCAGCTCGAGAAACCGCCGCGCCTTGAAGGCGCGCATCAGAATCGTGCTGCCACCGACGTGGATCATCGTGAGCACGGTCGCAACCAGTCCAATGGCGTGGTTCGCAGGCACGGCAAGGAGCGCGCGATCCCGTCGCGCGAGGCCGCGGCAAATCGCTCGGAGCGTGATTAAGTGAGTGATGTTGAGGTGAGTCAGCATGGCCCCTTTGGGCCGGCCGGTGGTGCCAGACGTGTAGAGGATGACCGCCACGTCTTCCTCCTCGGGGCGATGCGGTGGCGACGCCGCGCCCCGCTCTTCGAGCACCGCTGCCAGCGTCGCGGCCCCGGCCGACGACGCACCGATGGCAATGGATCTCTCCCGACTCCAGTCCTGGGGTAGGCGATCAGCAAACTCCGCCTCGAAGATCAGTAGTTTGGCGCCCGAGTTTTCGAGCATGTAGCGAAGGCCCGGGCCTTGCTCCCGGATGCTGAGCGGCACCGCGATCGCGCCCAGGCGGGCGGCGGCAAACAGGGTGACCACGAACTCCGGACGATTGCCGATGAGGAGCGCCACTCGATCCCATGGGCCCATGCCACGGGCGGCCATGCCGGCGGCGAGGCGCTCGACCTGCCCGGCGAGATTGCGGTAGGTGAGGCGGGCATCGCCGTCGATCAGAGCGAGGGCATCCGGGTCGCGCAGGGCGGCGGTCTCGAGGAGGCCGTAGAGGCTGCGCGGCCGGTCGACGAAGCAGCGCACCAGCCGATCGCTGAAGTGCAGCTCATGGCGGATCGGGGGCAGCGGATCGTCGGGCCAAGCCATGGCGATCAGCCATGACCAAGGCGCTCGGGCGGGGTCAGGTAGGCGGCGGCGCGGGCGTAGTTGGGCTCCTGGGAACGCATCTCGTGGCGGGCGATGGTGCGCAGATGGACCTCGTCCGGGCCGTCGACGAACTGCAACGCGCGGCCCCAGGTCCATAAGAACGCGAGCGGCGTGTCCGGGGTGAGCCCCATGGCCCCATAGACCTGCATCGCGCGCGACAGCACGGTCGTCTGCAGGCGCGGGACGACGACCTTGATCATTGCGACCTCGTTGCGGGCGGCCCGGTTGCCCTCCCGGTCGATCAGCCAGGCGGCGCGCAGCACCAGAAGCCGTGCCTGGTCGATCTCCAGGCGCGAAAGCGCGATCCATTCGGCGACCGTGCCGTGCTCGTGGAGCTTCCTGCCGAAGGCCTCGCGCTCGCGGGCGCGGGCACACGTCAGCTCGAGCGCCAGCTCGCACTGGCCGATCGAGCGCATACAGTGGTGGATGCGGCCCGGGCCAAGGCGCGTCTGAGCGAGCGCGAAGCCCCGGCCCTCTTCGCCCAGCAGGTTGGCGACCGGCACGCGCACGTCCCGAAAGCGCATCTCGCAATGCCCCTCGGGTGCCAGGTGACGCATGATCGGAAGGTTGCGCACGACCTCGACGCCGGGCGCTGTCATCGGCACCAGGACCATGCTGTGGCGGGCATGCGGCGCGGCGTCCGGATTGGTCACGCCCATGACGATGCAGAGCCGGCAGCGCGGGTCGGCCGCGCCCGTGATGAACCACTTGCGGCCGTTGATCATGTAGTGGTCGCGGTCGCGGCGGATCTCGGTGCGGATGTTGGTGGCATCGGAGCTGGCGACGTCCGGCTCGGTCATCGCGAAGCAGGAGCGGATCTCGCCGTTCAGAAGCGGTTCCAGCCACTGCCGGCGCTGCTCCGGGGTCGCGAACAGGTGCAGCAGCTCCATGTTGCCGGTGTCGGGGGCGGAGCAGTTGAACAGCTCGGACGCCCAGAACACCCGGCCCATGATCTCGGCGAGCGGCGCGTATTCCAGGTTGGCGAGGCGGGTGCCCGGCTGGCCATCCTCGAGCCCGGGCAGGAACAGGTTCCAGAGGCGCTGCGCTTTGGCCTCGGCCTTCAGCGGCTCGATCATCGAGGGCGGCCAGATGCCCGCCTCGACCTCGCGCTGCCAGGTGCCGATCTGAGGCACCAGGTGAGCGTCCTGGAAGGCGCCGAGACGCGCCCTCTGGTGCTCGACCCAGGGCGAATAGGCGTAGTCCTTGG
>JBKPDM010000151.1:0-19346 GCA_046727895.1 Pseudomonadota bacterium
TCCCTTGTCTCGCACATGGCCAAAAGCCTCCCGCCGGGCGATCACCGATCGGGATCTTGTCACGAAACGGCGGTCGCGGCACGCGTGTAATTGCCGCCGCGTCGTGGGTTGCCCTCGCGCCGCGTTCTCGATGAGGCGCCCGGTGCTGGGGCGCTCTGGGACGCGAACGTCATTCTGCTAAGGAAACCAATGAAGGAGATATCGCATGGCCAATACGATCGGCATCTTGCTCCTCGCCGGTGTCGAGGAGATGGACTTCGTGGGGCCCTGGGAGGTGTTTACTTCCGCCATCGACGGGCTGCGGGAGGAACGCGTGCTGACGGTGGCGGAGCGAGTCCAGCGCATTCTCCGCGAGAAGGGCATGCGCGTCATTCCCGACTTCAGTTATCGCGAAGCCCCCGCCCTCGACGTCGTGCTGGTTCCTGGCGGCAGCGGTGCGCGGCGCGAGATAACGAACCCGGCAACCGTCGACTGGCTGCGCGCCACGGCGGCGAGCTGCACCTGGGTCGCGAGCGTCTGCACAGGCACTTTCCTCCTGGTGGGCGCAGGGTTGGCCCAGGGCCGGCGCGTCACCACGCACCATGACTTCCTCGACAAGCTCAACGAGATAGGAAGCGCAGAGGTCGTTCGTGGCGTCCGTTTCGTCCGCGACGGCAACCTCGTGACCGCCGCGGGCGTGATGTCGGGCATCGAAATGTGCCTCTGGCTGGTCGGCGAACTGTATGGCGCCAATATTCTGGAGAGAACGAAGAGCTACATCGCCTATGACCATCCACCCCGCGACCGGTCGGAGCGATAGTCTCTGACCGATCGATTGGTCGCGGCGGCGCGAGCGTCGAGCGACACCTGCCCGGCTGCGTCGAGTTGATCGGCCCTCGGAGCTCCCAGCTCAGTCGAGCTCGAACTTGTCCTTGTAGTCCTGCTTGAGGGCGGCGTTCTGGCGCTCCTTCTGGAGAACGCAGTTGCCGGCGACCAGGACCTCGATCTCGGTCCCCATGAAGCAGCGGAAGGCATCCTCGGGGCTGCAGACGATCGGCTCGCCGCGCACGTTGAAGCTGGTGTTGACCAGCACCGGGCATCCGGTCCGCTGCTTGAACGCGCTGAGCAGGCGATGGTAACGGGGGTTGGTGTCCTCGTGCACGGTCTGGATCCGGGCCGAATAGTCGACGTGGGTCACGGCCGGAATCTGCGAGCGGGGCACGTTCAGCTTATCGATGCCGAACAGTGACTGCTCGTCTTCGTTCATGCGCCGGCGGCGCTCCCCGATGACGTCCGCGACCAGGAGCATATAGGGGCTGTCGTCGTCCAGCTCGAACCAGTCGGCGACCGCCTCGCGCAGCACCGAGGGCGCGAAGGGGCGGAACGACTCGCGATACTTGACCTTGAGGTTGAGCATTTTCTGCATGGTCGGCGAGCGGGCGTCGCCCAGGATCGAGCGCGCGCCGAGCGCGCGCGGGCCGAACTCCATGCGCCCCTGGAACCAGCCGACCGCCTGGCCATCGACCAGGGAGTCCACGGCGCCCGCGATCAGGCCGTCGTCGGTGACCACGTCGAACACAGCCCCCGCCGCGCCGAGGCGGCGCTCGATGTCGCCCTGCTCGAAGGCCGGGCCGAGGTAGGCGCCGCGCATACCGTCGCGGGCGCCGTTCAGCTCACGCGGCTGGCCCTTGAACAGGTGATAGGCCGCCCAGGCCGCGCCGATCGAGCCGCCGGCGTCGCCCGCCGCCGGCTGGATCCAGATCCGCTCGAACTGGCCGTCACGGAGGATCTTGCCGTTGGCGACGCAGTTGAGGGCGACGCCGCCCGCCAGGCAGAGATTCTTCTGGCCCGTCTCGCGCGCCAGCGAGCGGGTCAGGCGGAGCATCACCTCCTCGGTGACCTGCTGGATCGAGGCCGCCAAATCCATGTCGCGCTGGCGCACGCGCTCCTCGGGCTTGCGCGCGGGCCCGCCGAACAGCTGGTCGAACGCACCATTGGTCATCGTGAGACCGGTGCAATAATCGAAATAGTCCTGATTGAGCCGGAAGGTGCCGTCGGCCTTCAGATCCAGGACATGGTTGAGG
The DNA here is from genome assembly GCA_046727895.1 of Pseudomonadota bacterium. Lineage (GTDB taxonomy): Bacteria > Pseudomonadota > Alphaproteobacteria > Geminicoccales > Geminicoccaceae > DATAOG01. The sequence continues at coordinate 2,064 of JBKPDM010000151.1, forward strand.
ATCAGCTGGGCATATTTCGGCTCGCCGTAGGGCGCCAGGCCCATGACCTTGTATTCGCCGGAGTTGACCTTGAAGCCGGTGTAATAGGTGAAGGCGGAATAGAGCAGGCCGAGCGAGTGCGGGAAATGCAGCTCCTTGAGCATCTGCAGCTCCCGCCCGCGGCCGACGCCCACGCTGGTGGTCGCCCACTCGCCGACGCCGTCGATCGTCAGCACCGCGGCCTCCTCGAACGGCGAAGGGTAGAAGGCGCTCGCCGCATGGCTCTGGTGGTGCTCAGTGAACAGGAGGCGCTTCTCGATGTCTTTGCCGGCGCCCAGTTCTTTGAGATGCTCGCCGAGGAGGCGCTTCTGGAACAGCTTCTCCTTCAGCCAGACCGGCATCGCCATGCGAAACGACGTGAAGCCCTTGGGCGCGAAGGCGAGGTAGGTCTCCAGAAGCCGCTCGAACTTCAGGAACGGCTTGTCATAGAAGGCAATATAGTCGATCTGGTCGAGGCCGATGCCGGCCTCGGCCAGGCAGTATTCGACCGCGTGCTTCGGGAAGCCGGAATCGTGCTTCTTGCGGGTGAAGCGCTCCTCCTGAGCGGCCGCGATGAGCACGCCGCCATCGAGCAGCGCCGCGGCGCTATCGTGGTAGAATGCGGACAGGCCAAGGATGCGCATCGAGCCGCTCTCGCTCTCAAAAGATGGTGTAAATGAACGGGGCCACGGCGCTGCCCTGGGTCAGCACGATGAGGCTGCCGAACAGAGCCATCATCACCACGATCGGCAGCAGCCAGTACTTCTTGCGCACGCGCATGAACTGCCAGAGTTCGGCGAGGAACGACATCGCACCACCTCAGACTGGTTGATCGCTCAGAACTGGTTGATCATGGTCTCGGGCGCCGGCCCGGGCGGCTCGCGTACCACCCAGTAGCTCTCGGCCCGCGGGTCGAACTCGAGGTGCAACGGATCGCGCCGCGACGCTCGGATCATCAGCCCGAGCGGCAGGACCACGACGAAATAGACCAGGCCGAGGACCACCGGGTTGACGACCCGAAACAGGATCAGACCGAGCCTGGTCCAGGCGCGGTTCAGGCCACTGAGGCTCTGCGGCGCGATCAGGCCGAGCGCGATCAGGGCGAGGCCGATCAGGCCGAACGCGGGCTGCAGCCAGCCGAAGCCATGGAGATAGGCGCGCACCGCCGCGATCAGGAGCAGAATTCCGCCGACCGTCAGGCCAAAGCCCCGATCGGTGCCACCCTTGACCTCCTCGGCGCGACTGAAGTCCTCGTGAAACGAGGGTTTCATTCCGGGTCGACCTCCACCGGTCGTAACAAACTCGCGCAGCCCGACCCGGCCGCGCCCCTGGTAAGCCACCGTCTCGACGCCCTTCCCGATCGGCCGAGGGTCCCCTGCCCACCGGCGGAAAGGACGTCCTACCCGAACCTCTTATGCCACGCTAGACATCAACGACACGTTTGTCACCTGGTTCGCGGCGCACCTAAGTATTCTTTACTGGCGTTTACCGCAATTCGTGGTGTCGTCGCTGCGGCGTCGCCCGCCGCGGCGACGGTGCGGCCGGCGGCTTCGGGTGCGAGCGGCGCCGGGCGTCGGTCGGCGAGCGGGCTGTCCCGCTTCTGCAGGAGATAGAACTCCCAGCGCGGCGTCGTATCGGTGACCACCACGCTCACCGCCACGGTCTGCCCGGGCGCGACCAGCCCTTCGACGAACTGGACCCCGTCGTAGGGCTCGCGCGTCTCGATGACCTCGGCGAAGCGGTCGGAACGGAACGGACGGCCGGCATCGCTCGCCTGGCCGAACGACAGGCCGTCGCCGAACGGGCTCGGGTCGTCGAGGAGCTCGCGCAGCTCCAGATTGAACATCGACCAGGGCTCGCTGGTCCGGTTACGCACGATCTTGGTCAGTGCAAAGCCGACGTCGTGCTGTGAGCCGATGCGATTGCCGAAGCGGTGGCTCATGCCGCGAATGACCAGGATCGCGGGGCCCTCGCCGGTGATGTCCTCAACCAGTACGAAAGGATCCTCGAGGCGGCCGCTGCCCGAGCCCTGGACGATCGTGAGGCCGCCGAGCTCGTCCGAGAAGGTGAGGCCGGCCAGCGTCACCGGGCCGGCGAGCGCGGGCGAGGCCGAGCCGAGCGCGAGGGCCAGCACCAGTGCCTGCCACCCCGGGCGCCTCGGCGATCCGCTCCGCACCTCCATGGCTCGGTGATGGGCGCCGCCGCGCGTGAGGTCAAGACGCCGCGCTCGGCCGCCCCGTGTCGCCGCGCCCCACCTGACGGCGGCGGCGCGCCTTCCAGGAACCCGCCGACCCAAGGCGGCTTGGCACGGAATACTTGGCGGTCTTGCCTCTTGGTCGAATCTCCGGCAACGCGATTATTCTGATGGTTGGCCCGATGGTTTTGCGACCTGGATCACCTCAGATCCGGCGCCGGCCTTTCATCAAAGCTGCTCGCGGGGGGGGGACGCCGAGGAACCACGAGCCGGGCAATGAGGGTCTGCACGACCTCGTCCCGCTGGTTGCGCGTATCGCTGCGCACCGTCACCATGCCGCGCTCGGGGCGGGACCGTGACGGCCTGATCTCGAGAACCTCGCTCTCGACCCGAAGGGTGTCGCCGGGCCGCGTCGGCTTGGGCCAGCCGATCTCGCCGCCCGCGCCGACGACGCCGCCGGCGAGCGGCAGTCCGCTGGTGACCAGCAGCCGCATCGTGATCGCCGCGGTATGCCAGCCGCTCGCCGCGAGGCCGCCGAACAGGCTCGCGCGCGCGGCCTGTTCGTCGAGATGGAAGGGCTGCGGGTCGAATTCTGTCGCGAACGCCCGGATCTGGCTCTCGTCGACCGCGTGGGTGCCGCTCGTGAAGCGCTGGCCCACGCGCAGGTCCTCCAGATAGAGACGCGGCTTTGCGTCATCGACGCACCTCTCCGCCATGGTGACTCGCTCCCTTGGGGGTTCGAAAAAAAAGACCGCCATGCCACTTGCATGACGATAGTTAGTAGGCTATATCACTTTCATGATGAAAGCAAGTGGGATGTGACCGGCCATGCAACGCAAGAGCTTCGGCGACATGCCGTGCCCGATCGCGCGCAGCCTCGAGCGGGTCGGCGAGTGGTGGAGCATCCTGGTCCTGCGCGATGCCTTTCATGGCTTGACCCGCTTCGACCAGTTCCAGAAGAGCCTCGAGATCGCGCCCAACATGCTCACCAGGCGGCTCAATGCCCTGGTCGAAGCCGGCCTGCTCGAGCGACGCCGCTACAGCGAGCGGCCGCCACGCTACGAGTACCTGCTGACCGGGCGCGGGCGCGACTTCCGGCCGGTGCTCTGGGCGCTGCTCGCCTGGGGCAACAAGCACTTCGCCCCCGAGGGCAAGAGCGTCGTGATCGTCGACAGCGCGACCGGCGCGGAGGCCGATCCGGTGCTGGTCGACCGGGCGAGCGGTCGGCCGCTGGTCGAGCCCGAGTTCCGGGCGGCCGCCGGCCCGGCCGCCCGCGAGAGTACGCGACGGCGTTACGCGGCCGCCGGCGCCGCGAGCGCTCCGGCCACCCCTAAAGCCCCGCGAGCCTCCCGAAAGCGCAGGGCACACCGGCAGGAGAGCCGGTCATGACCAGCGCGGTGCTCGAGCGCGAAGCGGTGATTGCGGCGCCGATTGCGGGGCGCGCCAGGTGGGATCCACGGCGCGCTCTCCGCCAGCTGGCGCTCGCCGGCGCGCTGCCGCTGGTCGTGTTGGGCGCCGCCTGGTACGGCCATCACTGGTGGACCGTCGGGCGCTTCATCGAGACGACCGACGATGCCTACGTCGGCGGCGACATCACGGTGATTGCGCCCAAGGTCGCGGGCTTCATCAGCGAGGTGGTGGTCGCCGACAATCAGGCGGTGCACGCGGGCGACCTCCTGGTCCGTCTCGATGAGCGCGACTACCGGGCCGCGCTCGACAAGGCAGCGGCCGCGGTCACCGCGCAGCAGGCGGTGCTCGCCAACCTCGAGGCGACCCGCCGCCTGCGCGAGGCGATGGTCGCCGAGGCGAGGGCCGGTGTCGCCGCGGCCGATGCCGAGGTTGCCCGCGCCGAGTTCGACCTCGTCCGCTATCGCCAGCTCGCCGCCCATCGGTTCGCCTCCGAGCAGCGCCTGCAGCAGGCCGCCGCCGACCAGGCGCGCGCCACGCTGGCCGCGGCGGAGCGCGAGCTCGAGGTGATCGACACTCGAAAGCTGGAGGCGAGGGCGGCGCTCGCCGAGGCGGAGGCCGGGCGGGAGATCGCCGAGCTCAACCTCAGCTACACGGAGCTGCGCGCCCCGATCGACGGCATCGTCGGCAACCGCAGCGCGCGCGCCGGCGCCTTCGCGACCGTCGGGGCCGACCTGATGTCCCTGGTGCCGGTGCGGGGCTTGTGGATCGATGCCAACTTCAAGGAGAGCCAGCTGGCAGCGATGCGTCCCGGACAGCCGGTGAGCGTCGAGGCGGACGTACTCCCGGGCGAGGTGTTCTCCGGCCACGTAGCGAGCCTCGCGCCGGGGACCGGGGCGGTGTTCAGCGTGATCCCAGCGGAAAACGCCACCGGCAACTTCACCAAGATCGTGCAGCGCGTACCGGTCCGGATTGCGCTCGACGACGGCGATGCGACCCTCGGCGCGTTGCGGCCGGGTCTGTCGACGACGGTCAGTGTCGATACGCGGCCGGGCGGCCAGGCCGCGGAGTGATGGCGATGCCCGCCTCGGGCGCCTGGCTGCGCAGTCTCCTGCCGTTCGTCGTGATGTGCGTCGGGATGTTCATAGCACTGCTCGACATCCAGATCGTCGCGTCGTCATTGCAGGACATCGGCGGCGGGCTCTCGGCGGCGCAGGACCAGATCAGCTGGGTGCAGACCGCTTATCTGATCGCCGAGATCGTGATGATTCCGCTCTCCGGCTGGCTGACCCGCGTCTTCTCGACCCGCTGGCTGTTCACCATTTCGGCCGCCGGGTTCACCGTCGCGAGCCTCCTTTGCGGCCTCGCCTGGAACATCGAGAGCATGATCGTGTTCCGGGCGCTGCAAGGGCTGCTCGGCGCCTCGATGATCCCGACGGTCTTCAACTCATCGTTTCACTATTTCCAGGGACCCCGCCGGGTCTATTCCGCCGCGGTGATCGGCACGATCGCCTCGGTCGCGCCGACCCTGGGACCAGTGATCGGCGGCTGGATCACCGACACGCTCAACTGGCACTGGCTGTTTTACGTCAACCTGGTGCCAGGCATCGCAATCGCAATCCTGGTGGCACTCCTGGTCAGGATCGACGAACCCGATCTGAAGCTGCTCAAGGGAGCCGACTACCCCGGAATCGCGCTGATGGCGATCGCGCTTGGCACCTTGGAATACGTGCTGGAAGAGGGGTCGCGGTGGAACTGGTTCGACGACGCGACGATCCGGACCGCCACCTCGGTGGCGGCGATCGCCGGGATCCTGTTCGTGATCCGCAGCCTGACCTTCGCGCAGCCGGTCGTCGATCTGCGGGCGCTCGGCAACCGCAACTTCGCGCTCGGATGCGTGCTCTCGTTCGTGACCGGCATCGGCATCTTCTCGACGATCTACCTGACCCCGCTGTTTCTCGGCTATGTTCGCGGGTTCAGCGCCTGGCAGACCGGGGTCGCGATCTTCTCGACCGGCGCTGCCTCGCTTGTCGGGGTGCCCGTGTACATCATGCTGGCGCGGAGATTCGACACGCGCTGGCTGATGATGTTCGGCCTCGCCCTGTTCGGTCTGTCGATGTGGAGCTTCAGCTTCATCACCCACGAGTGGGGCGGCGGTGAGCTCCTCGTGCCGCAGATACTGCGCGGTTTCCCGCAGGTGTTCGCCGTTGCCCCGGCGGTGACTTTGGGCCTCGGCAGCCTGCCGCCGGAGCGCCTCAAATACGCGAGCGGGCTGTTCAACATGATGCGCAACCTCGGCGGCGCGGTCGGCATCGCGGCGTGCGGTGCGATCCTCAACGCCAGGACCAATTTCCACTTCAACGCGATCGCCTCCCACCTGACGCCCGCGAACGCTCCGATGGAGAGGCTGCTCGCGAGCCTCGCGCAGCGCTATGCCGCGATTCCGGGCGGCCTCGATGCCGGCCACGTCGCAGCCCTGAAGCAGCTCTGGCATCTCGCCTATCGCGAAGCCTCGACGCTCGCATATGCCGATGCTTTCCGCGCGATCATGATTGCCTTCATCGCCGCCACCCTGCTCGTTCCGTTATTGCGCAACGTGATGCCGCCCAAGGTCCCTGCGGCCAATGCTCATTGACCGGATACCCCTGCCACCAGCACGGAGGAGCCTGCCGTGACGACAAGTGAACCGAACCCCGTCCCGACCGCGGTTGTCTGCGGCGTCGGCGCCGAGCAGGGGCTCGGGGCCGCTTTATGCCGGCGCTTTGCCGCCGAGGGCTATCACGTGCTCGTCGCCGGTCGGACGACCGACAAGATCGCGCGGGTCGCCGGCGCGATAGCGGCTGGCGGCGGCAGCGCCGAGGCGGTGACGACGGATGTCACCAGCGAAAGTGACGTCATCGCTCTGTTTGATCGGGCGATGGCTCCTGCCGCTGGCCGCCTCCCGGCTGATCTTGTGGTGTACAACGCCGGCAACAACCGTCAGATCGATTTCCGGGAGGCTTCGGCCGAGCAGTTCGAGAGCTTCTGGCGGGTCGGCTGCTTTGGCGGCTTCCTGGTCGGGCGCGAGGCGGCGCGCCGGCTTGTTCCGCTGGGCCGCGGCACGGTCCTGTTCACCGGCGCTTCGGCCAGCCTGCGCGGAAGACCGGGGTTCGCCCAGTTCGCGGCGGCAAAGGCAGGTCTGCGCATGATCGCGCAGAGTATGGCGCGCGAATTCGGGCCGCACGGCATCCATGTCGCGCATGTGGTGATCGACGGCGGTATCCATGGCGAGCGTCTGCTCAGTCGCAACCCGCACCTTGCCACAGAGCGCGGCGACGACGGACTGCTCGGCATCGATGCGATCGCCGACGCTTTTTGGCATATCCACAGACAGCACCGCTCCGCCTGGACGCAGGAGCTCGATCTGCGTCCCTATAAGGAGCGTTTCTGAGAAGCCGCGCTGGGCCGATCGAGAGACTAGAGAGGCAGATGCGGTACCCTCTGCCTCGCGCTCGCCACCTTGATGGTGCCGCTGATGCCCAAGGTGCTGCTGCCCAAGGCGCCCTGGCCGACGCGCACTGACGATCTGGCCTCGAGTATGGCGACGCTGCCGTCGGCGAGCCAATCGTCGTGACGCGACAGACAAGCCCGAGCTGAACGCGAGTTTCGGATCGCTTCGCCGGATGGTCAGTATACCGCCGCCGCGACGACAATGATCCCCGCAAGGGCGGCGAGGGTGAGGTAGAGTGCAATGGTGGTCACACTGGGCCGTTGAAACACCGTCATCACGGGACCGCCTTGGTTCGATCTGGACGCAGCGACCGCAGCGCCATCAACTGGCCGCAGGGGAGGTGCTCGGTCCAGCTGAACTGCCGTGCACGACCTAACGCTGGCGCTTCGTGACCCGCTTCGCCGGCGTGCGTTTACCGGGCGACGCGGCCAGCCTGGCCGCGTGGCGATTTGCGAGCTCGGTCTCGAGCGCGGGGAGCAGGGCGGCAGCGGCGCTCCTCTGCGCCTTGGTGCCAGACTGCTCGAGGCGCTCGGCGTTCTCATGCAGCACAGCCAGAGCAGCGTCCTCCATGGAGGGCAGTTTGGCTACAAGATCCATTCCGCTGGTCCCTTCATTAGGCTCGGACGGGGCTTCTCCGCGCCGTCCCGGGCGCACGCTCGCCAGAAAGCCCCTGCCACCACACCGCAGGCGCCCGCCGGCTGAGGCGAGCATTTTCGGCTCGTTATGCAACCGGCCCCGCCCTACGAGCCTCAGGCAGACGCTGTCAGCCCGTGGACTTAGGCCGGTCTTCTCTTGTCACCGACCACCCTCGGCCCGAACGATCGCCGCCCGGGCACGGCACGTCTTCCCGGCGATCAGCCGGCGGCCCGCAGGTTCGCCGCCGCTGTCTTGCCCTGCTGACCGCGTTCGATGTCGAACTCGACCTTCTGGCCTTCCACCAGTTGTCCGAGGCCGGATCGCTCAACTGCCGATATATGGACGAAGACGTCCTTGGATCCGTCGTCGGGTTGGATGAAGCCGTAGCCCTTTCTCGGATCGAACCATTTTACCGTGCCGCTAGGCATAGCTTTCTCCCCAAGAGCAGTGGCCCGCGAAAGTGCGGGTCTCGAGCAGGTTTCGCTTTGGGGAGAGCCGGCTCCCATCGCTTGGAGCGCGGCGATGATCGCGGTCTGACCCGCATTGAAAACCGGTCAGCCTACCATATGGTGATGCAGCAACCGCATTGCCACTCCTGGCCAAGGCCGGTTCGTCATAAATGGCGTGCATTCAGGGGCGATCAGGCGCGGGATGATGCAAATCGCGCGATCATGCTTGAAATCCGTCGCTGCGAAGCTGCATCTATGGCGAGGGCCTCAATGAGCCCCAAACCCTCGCGAGCGCGCAAAGCTGGCCTGCGGCACTCAAGTCCGGCCGCTGCATCCCGAGACACACACGATGAACTCAGAGGCTGCCTCGGCTGCGCGCGGGATGGCCCGAACCGACCGGCGCCGGTAGCAACCGTCGCATGGCCATTCCGAAAGAAACTGCCACTTGGCTAAATTTTCCGACCTCGGGCTGATCGAGCTGATCCAGCGCGCGATCCGTGCCGAGAGCTATGCAACGCCGACGCCGATCCAGGCGCAGGCGATCCCCCATCTCCTCCGCGGCCGCGACCTGCTCGGTTGCGCGCAGACGGGCACGGGCAAGACGGCGGCCTTCGCCCTGCCGATCCTGCAGCGCCTGGCGACCGACCGTCAGCAGGCTGGCCCGAAGGCCTGCCGCGCTCTGGTGCTGACCCCGACCCGCGAGCTCGCCGCCCAGATCGCGGACAGCTTCGCCGTGTACGGCCGCTATCTGGAGCTCTCCCGCGCCGTCGTCTTCGGTGGGGTCGGCCAGGACCCGCAGGTCCGGGCGCTGGCGCGTGGCGTCGACATCCTGGTCGCCACGCCGGGTCGCCTGCTCGATCTGCTGGGCCAGGGCTTCGTTCGCCTCGACCGGCTCGAGGTGTTCGTGCTCGACGAGGCCGATCGCATGCTCGACATGGGCTTCATCCACGACGTCCGAAGGGTGATCCGGGCCCTGCCCAGGCAACGCCAGACGCTGCTGTTCTCGGCCACCATGCCGACGCAGATCGCCCGACTGGCGGACAGCATTCTCACCGACCCGCTCAAGATCGCGGTTCATCCGATCGCCTCGACCGTCGAGCAGGTCGAGCAGCGCGTGATGTTCGTCAAGAAAACCGACAAGCGGCCGCTCCTCAGCCAGGTGCTGAAGGACCCGGGGGTCGACCGTGCGCTGATCTTTACCCGCACGAAGCATGGCGCCAACCGGGTCGCCGACGAGCTGACCCGTAGCGGCGTCGGTGCCGACGCGATCCACGGCAACAAATCGCAGGCCGCGCGGACGCGGGCGCTCGAGCGCTTCCGCACCGGTGCCGGCCGGGTGCTGGTGGCGACCGACCTCGCGGCGCGCGGCATCGATGTCGACGGCATCACCCATGTCATCAACTACGATCTGCCGAACGTGCCCGAGAGCTACGTGCACCGGATCGGGCGCACCGCGCGGGCAGGCAGGAGCGGCGTCGCGATCTCGTTCTGCGATGCCGAGGAGCGCGCCTATCTGCGCGACATCGAGGCGCTGATCAGGATTCGCATCCCGGTGATCGCCGACCACCTCTGGCACGCGGGCCCTGCGCCAGCCTCCGCTGGCGAGTCGCCTCGTCGACAGCGCCCACGGGTGCGCCCTCCCGGCCGTGCCGCCCCAATCCGGAGATCGGCGCGGAGTGAATCGAAAGAGCGTCCTGCAAGATAACGACGCCGACAGCGCACTGCTGGCGCTCGAGGCAAGCGGCTCGCCCGCCTCGACGCGCAGTAGCGCGAACGCTGGGTCCGGTCGTCAGGCCGCGCTCGCGGTCGGCAGCGCGGTTTGGTCGAGGGTCTTCCGCCACGCCGGCAGCGTGGAGAGCCCTGCGAACCAGCGCCTGATCTCGTCGCCGCAGGGCTCGATCGGGTAGTGCGCCCTCTCGGCGAGGTTCATCGCCGCGCCGAGGGAGAAGTCGGCGAGCGTCAACCGGTCGCCGGTGACGAATTGCCGGCCCATGAGTTGGCCGTCCAGGACAGTCGCGACCCGCTGAAACGCCTCGCTGGCGTGCTTACCTTACTGTCAAGCGACATCAGGAACCTCCGGCTAGGATAGCATAGTTGCAGCACCCGCCGAGGACGCGCTTGCCGGTCGGGTCGCGGAATAGTCGGCGCCGCTGCCTGTTCGCAGATTGATCTTTCAGCTCTTCTCCTGGAAAGGACTTCGCGTGACATCGATCGCAAGGCGCATCTGCGGCACCGTCATCCTCGCCCTGTCGCTCGCCCTGACGATCGGCGCGGCCAACGCTCAGACCACCACCTATGACGACGCCAAGCTCCAGTCGTTCGTGACCGCGGCGCTCTCGGTCAACGAGCTCATCCAGCAGTGGACCCCCCGCATCCAGGGCGCAAAGAGCGAGGCCGAAGCGGCCGACCTCCGCACGCAGGCCAATGGCGAGCTCATCGCCGCGATCGAGAAGACCGACGGCATGACGGTCGACGAGTATCGCGAGATCAGCCTCGCGGCGCAGAGCGACCCGACCCTGATGGCGCGGATCGAGCAGATCTTCAAGGGCAGAAGCCCGCAATAGCGCGGCCCGCCCCGAGCCTGCGGCCTCGCGCTGGGCAGGCCCCATTGCCGGACCGCGTGCGGATCCATTCCCGATCGAGCGCCCCGAGGCACGGGGCTCGACCGGCGCGCGGCTACGGCCGGAGACTGAGACCGGAGCGCTGCCGAGCGGGGACCGCATCGAAGTGGGCGCGGGGAGGCGGGACATGGGCACCGGGATCAGCACCGTCGCGGTGATCGCGCCGGGCGACATGGGCCATGCCGTCGGCGCGGTCATGCGCCAGAGCGGCCTCCGCGTCGTGACCTGCCTGCGCGAGCGAAGCGAGCGCACCCGCGCGCTCGCCGCCAAGGCCGGCATCGAGGACCTGCCGGACGACGCGAGCCTGGTGCGCGCGGCCGATGCGCTGCTTGCGATTCTGGTGCCGGCACGGGCGCGGGAGCTGGCCGAGCGGATCGCGAGCGCGCTGCGCGCGACCGGCGCCGACCTGCTCTACGTCGACTGCAACGCGATCGCACCGGAGACCACGCGCCGGGTCGGCGCGATCGTCGAGGCGGCGGGCGCCCGCTTCGTCGACGCCGGAATCATCGGCCCGCCGCCTGCGCCCGGCTCGCCGGGCACGCGCTTCTACGCTTCGGGCGCGTCCGCCCGCCAGTTTGTGCAACTGCGGGACTACGGCCTCGACGTGCGGGTGATCGACGCGGCGCCCGGCGACGCGTCGGCGCTCAAGATGTGCTACGCAGCGCTGACGAAGGGTACGACGGCGATCATGACCGAGCTTGCGCTCGCGGCCGAGCGGCTTGGCGTCAGCCAGCCGCTGCGTGAGGAGTTGGCGCTGAGCCAGCCGCAGATGCTCGAGCGCCTGCGGCGCGCCGTGCCGGGCATGATCCCCAAGGCGCACCGCTGGGTCGGTGAGATGGAGGAGATCGCGAGAACGTTCGAAGCGGCCGGCCTCACCCCGCTCACCTTTGCCGGCGCCGCCGAACTCTACGCCCTGGTCGCGGCGACGCCGTCGGGCGGATCGCGCCAGAAGACTGGGCGCGCTCGGCCGCATCGTTCGAAGAGGTGGTGGCCGAGCTCGTCCGCCGCTGAGCCTGCCGGCCGGCCGCCTCGCGCGCCTCGTGCCGACTGAGCTCCAGCGCTTCCTCGAGCGTGACCCGGAGCGTCTCCCGCAAGTTCTCGCGCGTCCGCGCCTAGCAGTTGACGCCGGGGACCTCCTCTATTCAGCCGGACCACCAACCGCCCGACTGCTTGATCACCGCCGTATAGGTCTGGCTTACGCCTGCTGCCTCCGCTGGTGCCCCGGACTGCGCAATAATGGCATTCCCACGCTTGGCGCAGGAGGCTACCGCTCGCGCCGACGGCGCGCTCGGACCACGGCCAGCTCCGTGGCCGGCCGCCAAGAGCCCGTGATCGAGGCCTCATTGCGCAGGGTGGTCTGACCGGTTTTCATTCGTAGTTGCGGCCCGGCGCGCAGGCGGCCGACGCCGCGGGCGTGGCCCTTCGATATCGCCGAAGCCTTCGAGAGTGACAGGCGCCTTGTCTGGAAACTCGACCGTGAGCCGGAGGCGGCCGCCCATGGCCTCGATGTAGCTGCGCAGGGTCGAGATCATGAGATCGCTGCGTTTTTCAAGCTGGGCGATCGTCGCCTGGCGGATGCCGAGGGTTCCCGCGAGTTGCGCCTGCGTCAGATCCCTGGCCTTGCGCAGATCCTTGAGCGTCTCGTATTCGGCGTGGAGCCGGTCCGCCTCGGCTTCGATACGCGCCCGGCGCTCGGGTGTGAGCTGCGCCATCTTGTCCTTCAGTGTGGTGCCCATTGGCTCATCCTTTCCTTCTTGCGAGATGGCGATCGACGCGCTCGTCCGCGCTGGCGATGAGCTGCCTGTAGAAGCGCCGTTCGCTGCCGCCGGATTTGTCTCCTGCCGCGAGCAGAATGGCCTTCCGGTCGGGATCAAAGGCGAAGGCGATGCGCCAGACGCCGCCGCCGGCATTGCAGCGCAGCTCCTTCATGTTCGCGTATCTGGACCCTCTCAGCGTGTCGGCATGCGGCCTGCCAAGCTGCGGGCCCTCCCGCTCGAGAAGGGCGGCCCATGCGAGAATGGCGTCCTGGACTTCGTCCGGGAATGCATCGAACTCGGCTTCGAAAACGTCAAGGAACTCGACAACCCATGCCATCGCTCAATATAGTATGCGAGCTATATAGTGTCAAACCTATATCTCGGCACGCTAGGGTCAGATCGACCGCCGAGGGCCGATCGGGGGTGACGCCGCGGCCGCTCTTGCACAGCACTTCGCGAGCCGCCCGCCTCGTCTGGCTCGATGAGGCCGTGAAGATATGGATTGCCAAGCTTTCGGTCCGGGAGGCCGCGCTCCCGCAAAGGCGGACATGGTGCCCGACGCCAGAGTCCCCAACCAGCGATCCAGGTCGCCCATGACCGTCTCCGGTGCGAGACCGTCGATCTGCTCTCCGAATTCGTGCCAGAATAACGCCGGTCCGGCGGGCAATTCCCCAAGGGACGCAGCCCGATCGGAACCGAGGCGAGGCAGATGGCACGCAATCGCGCGATCGACGCCATAGACTCCACCTTTCCCGCGACCGCAAAGCAGGGCGAGGTGTCGGCCCTGCTGCTGCGGCCGGCTGGTGCGCGCCGGCTGCTGGTCTTCGCCCATGGCGCCGGGGCCGGCATGCGCCATCGGTTCATGGCGGCGATGAGCGCGGCGCTGGCGGAGCAGGGGATCGCCACCTTCCGCTATCAGTTCCCCTATATGGAGGCGGGCGGCCGGCGGCCGGATTCCCGGGCCACGCTGCTCGCAACGGTGTGCGCGGCGGTCGCGGCCGCGCGGGCCGCGGCGCCCGATCTGCCGCTGCTCGCGGGCGGCAAGTCGATGGGCGGCCGGATGACCTCGCTCGCCGCCGCCGAGGCGCCGCTCGAGGGCGTGCGCGGCCTGGTGTTCTTCGGTTTTCCGTTGCACGCCGCTGGCCGGCCGTCGGCCGAACGCGGCGCGCATCTGGCCGGCGTCGACGTGCCGATGCTGTTCCTCCAGGGCGAGCGCGATCAGCTCGCCGATCTCGCCCTGCTGCTGCCGATCTGCGCCGGGCTCGGCGAGCGCGCGAACCTGCACGTCGTGCCGACCGCCGATCACTCGTTCCACGTTCTGAAACGCTCGGGCCGGACCGACGGGGAGGTCCTCGACGAGCTTGCCGGCACGGTCGCCGCCTGGTCCGCCGGCCTCGACTGAGGGCGCCGCGCCAGGCGTCACGCGCCCGGTGATGGCCGTCGCGCCTATAGCCGCTCTCTACGAACGCGGCCGCACACGCGGTAGGGTTACACTATTGCGGCTCGAGATGAACCGGCGGTGAGCAGTTGCAGGAAACCCTGATCGTCCTTGCGGTCTTCGTCGCCTTTGCCGCCCTGTTCCAGCGCCTGCGGCTCGGGACGGTGCTCGGCTTTCTGATCGGCGGTGCGGTGGTCGGGCCGTCCGGCCTTGGCCTCATCCGTGAGCTCGAGGCGGTCCGTCTGCTCGGCGAGCTTGGGGTGGTCTTCCTGTTGTTCAATCTCGGCCTTGAGCTCAAGCTCGAGCGCTTTCGCCTGTTCGGGGTCCGGGTCTACGCGCTCGCCTGCACGCAGGTCCTGGTGACCGGCGCGGCGATCGGCGCGATTGCGAGCTATCTCGGCTTGGAGCCCGGGCCGGCGATCATCGTCGGCGGCGCGCTCTCTTTGTCCTCGACCGCGGTCGTGCTGCAGGTGCTGGCCGATCTCGGGCGTACGCTTACTCAGCTCGGGCGCCTCGCGATCGCCATCCTGCTCGTGCAGGACCTGGCGGTCGGGCCGCTCCTGGTCCTGGTCAACGTGCTCTCGGGCCCGGGCGCCTCGATCGCGCTGGGGCTGCTGACCGCGCTCGCCAAGGGCGCCCTGATAGTGTTCTTCGTGGTCGGCATCTCGCGCTACCTGCTGCCGCTGGCGCTCGAGTACATCGCGGCGTTCGCCGCCGAGGAGGTGTTCACCGCGGCGACCCTCCTGATCGTGCTCGGCGCCAGCTTCGCGACCGAGCAGGCTGGCCTCTCCACCGCGCTCGGCGCCTTCGTCGCCGGCCTGATGGTCGCCGACAGCGAATATCGCCATCAGATCGCCGCCGACATCGCGCCGTTTCGGGGACTCCTGCTTGGCCTGTTCTTCATGACCGTGGGCATGGCGATCGACCTGGAGGCGGCGCTCGCGCATATCGACCGCGTGCTCGCCATCGCCGCCGGGCTCCTGCTGCTCAAAACTCTCCTGCTGTATGGGCTGGCGAGGGCGCTGGGCTATCGCTCCAGACTGGCCTTCGAGCTCGGCTGCTTGCTTGCGCAGGGCAGCGAGTTCGCCTTCGTTCTGTTCGGGCTCGCCGTGCAGACCGGCCTGCTGGTCGGAGCCGGCGTGCCATCGCTGACTGTGGCGGTGGCGCTCTCGATGGCGATCACCGCGCTCGCGGCGGCGGTCGGCGGGCGCGTGCTCGATCGCCTTGAAGGTGAGGCGCGCGCCTCCTTGGCCAACCTCGACGCGCGCACCGCCGAGGTCCGCAACCATGTTGTGATCGCGGGCTTTGGTCAGGTCGGCATGGCGCTCGCCCGCCATCTGATCAGCCTCGGCATGCCGGTGCTGGTGCTCGACTACGATCCCAAGCGTGTTCGCTCGAGCCAGGCGCACCGCCTGCCGGTCTACTTCGGCAACGCCGCGCGTGCCGACGTGCTCCGCGCCGCTCATGTCGGTCGCGCCCGGCTGCTGATCGTGGCGCTGCCGAGCGAGACCAGCGGCGAGCGGGTGGTCAGCCTGGCGCGGGCGCTCTGGCCCCGGTTGCGGATCCTCGCCCGCGTGCCGGACGAGACGAGCGCGAGCAGGCTCCGGACCGCCGGCGCGGACGCGGTGGTGGTCGAGGGGTTGGCCACGGCCTTCGATCTCGCCGAGCGGGCTATCCTGCTGTACGAGCCGGGCGACGACGTCGCGCTCTGATCGTGGCTCGCCGATCCGCGACCGACCGTCAACAAGGCGGTGATCGACGCCTCACCATCGCGGTCGGGTCATGCGACCGCCAGAGGGGTTCTACGCGCCGGCGCCGATCCGTGCCATGATGGGCGCCGGCAGATCCGGCCCGTGAGCAGCCGGAAAAAGGGGGATTGCCGATGTCCTTCGCTCGGGTCTTCAACGCGAAGGAGGCCGCCAATCCTTCCTGGAGCGCCGCACGCCGCGCTATCAGGGTCGCTGAGGCTCGCCACTCGCACTGATGGCCGCGTCAAGCCAGACCCTCGGCCATTTACCGATGTCACCCCTCAGGCGGCGAGCGCGCTCGCAATGACCGGCCTGCCGGAGTCCCTCGACGCGCTCGCGACCTATCTACACCAGTACGGCTATGCCGCCGTATTTGGCAGCGTGTTGCTCGAGTCCTTTGGTGTGCCGCTGCCCGGCGAGACCATGCTGATCGCGGGCGCCCTGCTCGCCGCTCGGGGCGGGATGCACCTCGCGCCGCTCCTGCTCAGCGCCTGGGCCGCGGCGGTGCTCGGCGACAACATCGGCTACGCGATCGGCCGGTTCGGCGGCCGGCTGTTGATCACCCGATACGGCCGCCCGCTTGGCATCACCGAGGCCCGCGTGGACCGGGTCGAGGGCTTCTTTCGTCATTACGGCGGCTGGATCGTGATCGTCGCCCGCTTCTTCGAGCTGCTGCGCCAGCTGAACGGCATCGTCGCCGGCAGCGCCGGCATGAGCTGGTGGCGCTTCTTCGCCTACAATGCCCTTGGCGGAGCGCTCTGGGTCTCTGCCTGGGGAATCGGTGTCTTCACCGTCGGCGAGCGGCTCGGTGCGCTGGCACCCTGGATCCATCGCGTCGGCTATCTGGCGATCGGCCTGGCCGCTCTGGCCCTGCTCGTCGCGGCCGTGGTCGTCCGTGGTCGGCGGCGGGCGTCGGGCAGCGAGGAGCGGGGGTAGCGGCCGGGCGGCGATAGCGGGTAGGGTGGGCTTCCCCACGACGGCCTCGAAACCGCCCGAGGAGGCCAGATGGCACGCATCTTCCTGACGCACGCCGCCGACGCCCGGCGAAACTACTACGGCGACAAGGCGCTCGCGCGGTTGCGCGAGTTGGGTGAACTTCGTCTGAACGAGAGCGGCCGGGTGCTCACCACCGCGGAGCTGATCTCGCGCGCGGCGGGCTGCGCGATCGTCGTCTCCGATCGCATGACCGAGGGGCCGGCCACGGTGTTCGAACAATTGTCCGATCTGGTCGCCTTGGTGCGCTGCGCGGTCGACATCCGCAACGTCGACGTCGGCGCCGCCTCGGCGGCCGGCGTCCTGGTGACGCGGGCGAGCCCCGGCTTCGTCGATTCGGTCGCTGAACTCACGGTCGGGCTGATGGTCGATCTCGCCCGCGGCATTGCCGATGCCACTCTCGCCTACCGCGCGGGCGAGCAACCGGCCGCTCACATGGGTCGCCAACTCCGCGGCAGCACGCTCGGCATCATCGGCTACGGTCACATCGGCACGCGCCTCGCCCAGCTTGGCCTGGCGCTCGGCATGCGGC
>JBKPDM010000152.1:0-7617 GCA_046727895.1 Pseudomonadota bacterium
ATCTTGCCGAGCGTGCCTGGCCGTTACTGCGAGCGTATCTCGATTCCGGGCACGTCCAAAACCTGGTGACGATGAACGGATCTATTTCCGTAGCCCTGAAGCGATTGATCGACCAACAGCTAGCATCGGAGGATGTCGCCACCCTCGCCCACGATCAGGACGCGGCCCGCAACTCTCCCGATGATCTGCTCGATTTCCTGCTGTTGCAGCAAACGGGGGACGTCCTCCGGCGCGTGGGGCAACCGCGGGATCCGTTCACGATGCCGACGCTACCGGAACCGCAGTGGCTCGAGATCAGCCATATTTGGCGTGAGGTGATCGAGACTCAGCGAGGGCAAGGCGGGCAGATCACCTTCGTGTACATTCCTGCGCATTGGCGTTTCCTGGCCCAAGATCAGGCGCCCTTTCAAGCTCTCGAACGCAAGGTCGTGACCCTGTGGTCAGGGCTGGGCGTGGACTACGTGTCACTAACCGGGCCGCTTGAAGCCACGGGCAATCCTCTTGCCTACTACCGTGGTCTGCACTTCAACGAGCAAGGCTATCGGCTGACAGCCGAGACGATCATCGAGCATCTGCGTCGCTCGGCGGGCGGATGAGCTTTGGCCGACGTGAGACGAGAGCACACGGTTCATCGCCCCTTTCCGGCGAGAGCCACATCGTCTTCGACGCCGATCCGCACTACGTGGCCGAAGAGACCCGCCACCAGCAGCGCAAGGCCTCGCGCGAAGATGACGCCGCGTGACTGGGCGTGAACGCGTTCACCATCTCTGTACGCTCCGTTCTTCGGCATGACGGAGCAGCCGCCGCTCTTTGGCTCGCCGGGCATGGTAAGCGGTCACGATGCGATCACGTGTAATGATCACACGCTTGCCTTTGAGGCGCCAGACCTGATCGATCAGACGCTTAAGCTGGCGCTCGACCGCTTGGCAATCTTTCGCCCTGACGAGATAGCCGTCCTTTACCTCTGTCCCGATCGACATGATGAGCTCCAGAGCCTTATCAGCGATCGCTCGCTGGTCCATCCGAGAGATCGCGTGCCGGGTCAGGGACATCTCCGTCATAGCTGCGCTCCCTCTTCGTTGAGGTTGGTTTCAAACCCTTGGAGGATCTCCTCGAGCTTCTTCGGGGATAGCTCCTCGAAGCCTCTTCGCGCCTCTTCCCGCACTGCCTCCAGCTTCGCTCGCAGCCATTCTGTGCGGGCGGAGGTTGCTCCTTTCTCGAGCAATTCGCGTGGCATTTCGTGGAGCAGTACCCACCCCTCTAGGATGCGCTCAGCAAACTCTTGATCGCCACCGGTCAAGACTGACGCGTCTCTTCGGCATACACGGTAGGAAGTTGAACCTCGGTCAAAATAGCTCACCTCCGCTATATCCTTCCTTTCGTCCAGTTGCTCTTTCAGCCAAGCGACAAATGGATTATCTTCAGCTTCGTCATACACTTCACCATTGAAAATATCGTCGCTAATTGCAAGGCCAAAAATGTCAAGGTTCTCGATTGATTTTGCTTCTTCTTCGATTGCCCTATCGGCTTCAAAGCCGCGCATGATCGAGTCCGGAAGATGCCAAAAGTTTCGGCGCAGCTCATCCCCTTGTGCAAACAGCGCCACAAGCTTGACAAGGTTCGCGCGGCGACGATCAAGGCTCCGCTCTGCAGCAAGAACAAACAGAAGGGGAGCGAGTTCGACTATTCGCGAGATCGGGATCTTATACCGCAGCGCGACGAGGGAGAACGCGTTGCGCACGGCGCCGTCAAGGCGAACATTGAGCTGATACCTGCTGTCATCCGAAGGCTCGCTTGACGGCCGATCGCTCGGCGGCAGTGGTGCCTGACCACTCAGAACATCAGCATCGACCCCCAGCGCCTCGCAGAGTCCCTTGACGGACTTCTGCCGGTTGCCAGACTGCTGCCCTTTCTCGAGGCGATACACGGTCTGCTTACTAACGCCTGCCTGTTTCGCCAGTGCCTCTTGCGTCAGCCGTCGGCGCTTCCGGAGCTCGGTCAGGCGGCTTGGATCCACGGCTTCGGTCATCGTCGTCACCCCTCGAACTGTTGGGGTTAATATGACCGCACCAATCTAGCTTGTCGATAGACAGATGGTCTATATCTTTACTGCCAGGCTACTACTCTGGACGCCCGTAGCCGCCTTGGGGGGTGCCGGAAAATCGACAAAGCGCCGGTGCTTAGTGCATTCAAGGTGCGTCGGAGGTCTAGTAATGTTGATAGATAGACATTTCGGGTGACGCCGTGGCCGGGCCAAGGGCAGACGGTTCATCGCCCCTTTCCGGCGAGAGCCACATCGTCTTCGCGATCCGCACGACGTGGCCGAAGAGTCCCGCCGCCTGCAGCGCAAGGCCTCGCTCGAAGATGACGCCGCGTGAAAAATTTGTGAAGCCGTTCACTGCGCACTCATCCTGAAACCCGATAATAGGTGCCAGAGCGTCCGGGCGACGCGTGGTCGAGACCCGGGCACCGCAACGCGCGGGGCCGGTCGTCTCGCTGGGCGGGGGTTGGGCGATGAGCGGCGTCGATGCCGGTGCCGTGGCGAGTCTTCTGAAGACCGGTGATCTCGTGCTGTTTGGCCGTCGGGGGCTGGTCCCTGGTCTGATCAACTGGTTCGACCGCAGCCCCTGGACGCATGTCGGCCTTGTGCTGCGCCGGCCCGACGACCCCGAACCGCTGCTTTGGGAAGCGCGCGGCGATGGTCCGCGCCGGGGCACGGTTCTGGTCCGGCTGGCGGCCCGCATCGCGGACTTCCCCGGCAAGATCAGCGCGCGTTGCCTGAACCGCGCGCTCAGCGCCAGCGAATGCGCACGGCTGGAGGCGCTGCGCCTTGAGCTTGCGAGCCGCGCGCAGCAGAGCGGGCTGCTCGACCTGATCGGCGCGGGCGACGACGGCTGGGTCGGCGCCAAGCCCGAGCACCTCGGCGGCCCGATGGACGGCGAGCTGGTCGCCGGGGCCTACCAGCGTCTCGGCCTGCTCGACGACGTCGAGCGCGGCGGCCGGCCGCCGAGCCGCTACCGCCCGGGCCAGTTTGCCGAAGGCTACGGCCTCGAGCTCAAGAACGGCTATGCGCTGGGCTCCGAAATCGTGCTCCGCGACCCCGAGGGCGCCGTCGGCTGGCCCACCGTCAGCCCTCAGACCGCCTGAGCGTGGTCAATCCCGGCCGGATGCGCCATGTATCCTTCGTCTGCGGCAGCGACGGAGAAGGTCCATGGCGACAGCGAGCGAGACGGCGCCGCCCGCGGTGCTCGGGGTGCTGCTCGCCGGCGGTCTGGCACGGCGCATGGGCGGCGGCGACAAGTGCCTGCGCCCGCTTGGCGGCCGGCCGATTCTGGAGCAGGTGATCGCGCGTGCGCGCCCGCAGGTCCGGGCCCTGCTGCTCAATGCCAACGGTGATCCGAACCGGTTCGCGCGCTTCGGTCTGCCGGTTGCGACCGACGTGATCGAGGGCTTCGCGGGCCCACTCGCCGGCGTGTTGACCGGCATGGAGTGGGCGCGCGCGCAGCGGCCCGATCTGGCCTGGATCGCGACCATCGCCACCGACACGCCGTTCTTCCCGGCAGATCTCGTCGCGCGCTTGCTGGCCGCGATCGAGCAGAACGGGGCCGAGCTCGCCTGCGCCCGCTCCAACGGGCGGGCACATCCGGTGTTTGGCCTCTGGCCGGTGCGCCTTACCGATCCGCTGCGCCGCGCGATGACCGAGGAGGACATCCGCAAGGTCGACGTCTGGACCGCCCGCTACCGGCTGGCCCCGGTCGACTTCCCGAGCGAGCCGCTCGACCCGTTCTTCAACACCAACCGCCCCGAGGACCTGGCCGAGGCCGAACGCCTGCTGCGCAGGGGCACCAAGTAGTCACCCAAAAAAGCGGAACGCACGATCACTGCGCGCGGCCATCGGCTGGCTAGCCAGGCGCCGCGGCTTCGCTATTGTGGCGGCACCACAGCGCAACCGCTCGGACAGGGTTCAGCCGCCATGATGCTCGCCGAACGCATGCACCGGTTGGGCACCGAGAGCGCTTTCGAAGTGCTCGCCCGGGCTCAGAAGCTGGCCCAGCAGGGCCGCAGCATCATCAATCTCGGCATCGGCCAGCCGGATTTCCCGACGCCGGAGAACGTCGTCGCCGCGGCCCAGAAGGCGCTCGCCGACGGCCACCATGGCTACACCCCCGCGAACGGCATCCTGCCGCTGCGCGAGGCGGTCGCCGAGGACATCACGAAGTGGCGGGGCGTCGAGGTCGACCCGGACCGGATCGTCATCGTGCCGGGCGGCAAGGTCACCATGTACTTCGCGATCACCATGTTCGGCGAGCCCGGCGTCGAGATCATGTACCCGGACCCGGGCTTCCCGATCTACCGCTCGGTGATCGAGTTCTCCGGCGCCAAGGCGGTGCCGATCCCGCTCTACGAGGAGAGCGGCTTTTCGTTCTCGGCCGAGGAGGTGCTCTCCAAGATCACGCCGCGAACCCGGCTGATCATCATCAACAGCCCGGCCAACCCGACCGGGGGCGTGGTCCCGAAGGATGAGCTCGACCGGCTGGCAGCGGGCCTCGCCCGGTATCCCGAGGTCGTGGTCCTCTCGGATGAGATCTACGCCCGCATGGTCTACGACAACATCCCGCACACGAGCATGCTGGTCTATCCCGAGCTCGAGGACCGGCTGATTCTGCTGGACGGCTGGTCGAAGACCTACGCCATGACCGGCTGGCGACTGGGCTACGCGGTCTGGCCGCAGGACCTGGTCGAGCACGCGACGCGCCTTGCGATCAACGTCCACTCCTGCGTCAACGCCGCGACCCAGTGGGCCGGGATCGAGGCGCTCAAGGGGCCGCAGGACCCGGTCGAGCGGATGGTGCGCGCCTTCGATGAGCGCCGGCAGGTGATCCTCGAGCGGCTGAACGCCTTGCCCGGCGTGCGCTGCGTGCGCCCCGGCGGTGCCTTCTACGCCTTCCCCAACATCGCTGGCACCGGCTACAGCTCGCGCCAGCTGCAGGACGATCTGTTGAACGAGGTCGGCGTCGCGCTGGTCTCCGGCACCAGCTTCGGCGATCAGGGCGAGGGCTACATCCGCTTCTCCTACGCCAGCTCGATCGCCAACATCGAGGAAGCGATTGCTCGCATCGCCGGTTTTCTGGAACGCTAGGAGGACCGAGCCGGCGCCGGCAGCGCCTCGGCCGGCATCGGCCAAGCGGGAGATTGCGGATGCGTATCGATCTTTCCGGCAAGACTGCGGTGGTCACCGGCTCGACCGCCGGGATCGGTTTCGCGATTGCCAAGGGCCTGGCAGAGGCCGGCGCCGACCTCGTGATCAACGGCCGCACGCAAGGCGCGGTCGACAAGGCGGCGGCCGCGCTGAAGATGGCCGCGACGGGCGTCAGCATCCGCGGCGTGGCGGCGGATCTCGGCAGCGCGGCGGGCTGCGCCACGCTCATAGAGGCGGAGCCGTCCGCCGACATTCTGGTCAACAACGTCGGCATCTTCGGCCCGCAGGACTTCTTCGACATCCCGGATAGCGAGTGGACCCGCTTCTTCGAGGTCAACGTGATGGCCGGCGTGCGGCTGTCGCGCGCCTATCTGCCGGGCATGCTGAAGCGTGACTGGGGCCGGGTGATCTTCCTGTCGTCCGAGTCGGGGCTCAACATCCCGGCCGACATGATCCACTACGGCGTCACCAAGACTGCCGATCTCGCGCTCGCGCGCGGCCTTGCCAAGCGAGCCGCCGGCACGGGCGTCACGGTCAATTCGGTCCTGCCCGGTCCGACTCTGTCCGAGGGCGTCCGGGCGATGCTCAAGGATGCCGCGGGCGCCGCCGGCCAGTCCATCGAGGAGGCGGCCGCGGCGTTCATCCGGACGCACCGGCCGTCCTCGATCATCCAGCGCGCCGCGACGGTCGAGGAGGTCGCCAATCTGGTGGTCTACGTCGCCTCGCCCCAGGCATCGGCCACGACCGGGGCAGCGCTGCGGGTCGACGGTGGCGTGGTCGACACCATCGCCTGATCGGATCGCTCGAATACCATTGACGCGCCGATCGGGTGCAATATATTCACCCATAGAGGTGAATGATGGCGGCCACGGCGACAGAGACGAGCCTGGATCAGACGCTGGCGGCGCTGGCCGATCCGACCCGGCGCGCCATCCTACGGCGGCTCGCGCAGGGCGAGGCGCGGGTCACGGAGCTCGCGCGCCCCTTCGCCATCTCGCTCAACTCGGTCAGCAAGCACATCCGCACGCTCGAGCGCGCCCGGCTGGTCCGCCGCCGCCGCGCCGGGCGGGAGCACCTCCTGTCGTTCGATGCCGCGCCGCTCGGCGAGGCCGCCGCCTGGATCGAGGCGCAACGCGCCTTCTGGAGCGCCCGGCTGGATGCCCTCGAGCGCGAGCTGAACATCCTGAAGCGACGCCAGAGCGAGGAGAGAGCGATGAATGACCAGCGGCTGTCGGCTATGATCGTCGACGCGCAGCAGGCGATGAATGAGTTCGGCGTGGTCACGGAAGCCCGCACGGTGCGCATCCGGCGCGTGTTGCCCGGACCGATCGAGCGCGTCTGGGCCTACCTCACGGAGTCGGAGAAGCGGGCAAAGTGGCTCGCCTCGGGCGAGATGGACCTTCGCGTCGGCGGGCGCGTGGAGCTGACCTTCCGCCACTCCGGTCTCTCGCCGCACCCTGAGCCGATCCCGGACAAATACAGGAAGTACGAAGGAACCGGCTTCGAGGGCCGCATCACGCGCTGCGAACCTCCCCGTCTGCTGAGCTACACCTGGGGGGATTGTCGGAGGCAGCAATCGGAGGTCACCTTCGAGTTGACCCCCGAGGGCCAGAAGGTCCTCCTCGTGCTGACCCACCGCCGGCTCGACGATCGCGCGAAGATGGTGAGCGCCTCGAGCGGCTGGCACATCCACCTCGGCATTCTCGAGGACCTGCTCGAGGGCCGCTCACCGCGCATCTTCTGGTCGACCTACACGCGCCTGGAGGCGGAGTACGAACGGCGGCTTCCGGCGGAGTGAGGCCCGGACGACGACCGCTCGAGGGAGCTGTCGTGGCTCCGGACCCTGAGGATGCGGACGGCAGGCCGGTCGGGCCAATGGTCCAGCCCCTGCCGTCAGGGCGGGCGCCCGAGCGTGCGCCGATTGTGGGCGCCTACGCACGGCTCGAGCCGGTCGAGGTCGAGGCGCACGCAGAGAGCCTGTTTCGGTTCTCGCACGCCCGTCCGGAGGATGCGACGCTCTGGACCTACCTGGCTTACGGCCCGTTTCTGGACCAGGCCGCCTTCGAGCGCTGGCTCGAGGAGCGGTCGCGCTCGCGCGATCCGCTGTTCTTCGCCGTCATCGACCAGAGCACCGGCCATGCCGCCGGCATGGCGAGCTACCTGAACATCGTGCCGGCGAACGGGTGCATCGAGATCGGCCACATCTGGTTCGCGCCGGCGCTGCAGCGGAGCCGCGTCGCGACCGAGGCGATCTACCTGATGTGCCGTCATGTCTTCGACGATCTCGATTACCGGCGCCTGGAGTGGAAGTGCGATGCGCTGAACGCGGCCTCGGAGCGCGCAGCGCGACGCTTCGGCTTCACCTACGAGGGCACCTTCCGCCAGCACATGATCGTCAAGAGTCGCAACCGCGACAC
>JBKPDM010000153.1:0-10016 GCA_046727895.1 Pseudomonadota bacterium
CGGCTGATCCGGGACATCGAGGCCGGCAGGGTCGACACCGTGGTCTGCTACAAGATCGACCGATTGTCGCGCTCGCTGACCGATTTCGCCAAGCTCGTCGACGTGTTCGAGCGAAACCGCGTCACCTTCGTGTCGGTGACGCAGTCGTTCTGCACGACGACCTCGATGGGCCGGCTGACGCTCAACATCCTGCTCAGCTTCGCCCAGTTCGACCGGGAGCTCGCTGGCGAACGAATCAGGGATAAATTTGCGGCCAGCCGCCGCAAGGGCATTTTCATGGGCGGCCACCCGCCGCTCGGTTACGACGTTCGAGACCGGAAACTGGTGGTCAACCCGGCCGAGGCCGAGCTGGTGCGCCTGATCTTCCGCCGCTTCCTCGATCTCGGCTCGGCGCTCCTGCTGATCCGAGAGCTGAACGCCAAGGGCTACCGGACCAAGTCCTGGACCACGCGGTCGGGCACCTTCCGCGAGGGCCGGCCGTTCGACAAGGGCAAACTGTACAAGATCCTGCGCAACCCGGTGTACATGGGCCTAGCGACGCACAAGGGCCAGAGCTACCCCGGAGAGCACGAGCCGATCGTCGACCGCGCCACGTGGGATCGGGTGCACGAGGTTCTGGCCACCAACGCGAAGCGCCGGGGCAACGAGGCGCGCGCCCGCACACCGGCACCGTTGCGGGGGCTGATGCGCTGCATGCACTGCAGCGCGGCGATGACGCCGAGCCAAACCCGGCGGCGTGGCCGACTGTATCGCTACTACATCTGCCTCGGGGCGAGCCGCAGGGGCCACGACACCTGCCCGGCGCGCTCGATCGCCGCCGGCGAGGTGGAGGGACTGGTGCTCGGGCAGGTACGTCGACTGCTCGCGTCGCCCGAGATGGTGGCGCGGACCATCACGGCGGTGCGGCAAGAGGACAGCGCAGCTGATGACACCCAGCCCGGCGAGGGTGAGGTGATCGAGGCTCTCGCGGCGCTCGAGCCCGTCTGGGACGAGCTCTACCCTGCCGAGCAGGCGCGCGTCTTGCGGCTGCTGATCGAGCGGATCGGCGTGGCGGCCCACGGTATCTCCGTCACGCTTCATGCTGCAGGGATTCGCAGCCTAGTCGCAGAGTTGGCTAGCGAAGAAACTGCGGGCCCTCACCCCCGCCATGAACCCATGCTGGAGGCAGCAGAGTGATGACCGAGGGCGTGGGCCTCGAGGTCGATACCCTGACCATCAGCATACCCATGCGCCTGCAGCGGCGGGGTGGTCGGAAACTGATCGTGACGCCGGAGGGGGCGGCGATTCCGACGCCGAAGCCGCGTCGAGACGAGACCCTGATCAAGGCGCTGGTTCGAGCGCATCGCTGGCGGCGTAGAATCGAGAGCGGTCAGGCGAAGTCGATCACCGACCTTGCGGAGCAGGAGGGCGTCACGGCCGCTTACGTCTGCCGGCTCCTGCCGCTCACCTGCCTGGCCCCGGACATCGTCGAAGTGATACTCGACGGGCGGCAGCCGAAGGGGCTCAGGCTGGCGGAGATGCTCGGGAACAAGCCGCTCGTATGGGATGAACAGCGCAGACGGCGATCTTCTTAAGCGTAGGCTGTTGTCTGCTGCTCGCAGCGGCAGAGCGCCGACGGCTACGCGAGCTCTCAAGCGGTCGCCTGTGTCCGCGTCAGCGTCGTGTGGTTCCAGCCAAAATAGCGGGTGCCACTGACCTCGCAGGTGTGACGTACTTCACATCGCGAGGGCGGCGGAACTGCTAAAATCGATAAAATTTCAATCGAATTCGGTGGCATGATGACCGCACGGGGCACAGCGGACAAGGTGCGGATCGCCCGGTGGCTGAAACCGCAGGGTTTGGCTCAGTACGCGCGGGTTTTCAAAGAACGCAACATCGGCTTCGACGTCCTGCCGGAGCTCGGCGACGAGGACCTGAAGGAACTCGGGATGCCGCTTGGCGACCGTAAGCGGCTGCTGAAGGCGATCGCCGATCTGCAAATGTCACTGGAGGACGCCGGCGATTCGAAGACAAGCGCCGCCGCTCGGGGTCCGCCGATACGTCATGGCGATCCAGAACGGCGGCAGCTTACACTCCTGTTCTGCGACCTGGTCGCTTCGACCGAACTCTCTGCCCGCCTCGATCCGGAGGACCTGCGCGAGGTGGTGCATTCGTACCAAGCCTGCGTGGCCGCAGTGGTCACCCGGTTCGAGGGCTACATTGCCAAGTACCTGGGCGACGGCGTGCTCGCCTACTTCGGCTATCCCGGCGCGCATGAGGACGACCCCGAGCGCGCGGTGCGCGCCGGCCTCGAGCTAGTCCATGCCGTTGCCAAGCTGCAGATCCGGCCGGACGTGGCGCTAGAGGCCCGCGTGGGCATCGCGACCGGAGACGTGGTGGTCGGCGACCTCGTCGGCCAGGGCAGCGCAGAGGAACACGCCGCAATCGGGCAGACGCCGAACCTGGTGGCGCGCCTGTACGCGCTCGGCGAGCCTGGCAGCGTCATCATCGGCCGGCGCACGCGCCGTCTGATCGGCGATCTGTTCGAGGTCGCAAGCCTCGGTGAACACCATCTCAAGGGCTTCAGCGAGCCGGTTCAGGCCTGGTGCGTGATCGGCGAAGGCTTCGCCGAGAGCCGCTTTGAAGCCCTGCGTGGGGCGAATCTCACGCCACTGATCGGGCGCGACCACGAGCTCGATCTGCTGCTCGAACGCTGGCATCGGGCAAAGGACGGCCACGGCCAGGTCGTCCTGCTCTCGGGCGAGGCGGGCATCGGCAAGTCGCGTTTGATCCGCGCGCTACGCGAACGGCTGGCCGGCGAGGACTATATGCCGCTCAGCCACTACTGCTCGCCCTATCACCAGAACAGCGCGTTGTACCCGGTCATCGGTTTGCTCGAGCGGGCGGCCGGGCTCTCCCGCGCTGAGCCGCGCGAATGCCAGCTCGACCAGCTGGAGGCGCTCCTTTCTCGGTCCACGGAGCAGGTCGACGAGGTCGTGCCCCTGTTTGCCGCCCTGCTCGGGATTCCGACCGGTAACCGATACCCGCCGCTCGAATTGAGCCCTGAGCGGCAGAAGGCCAGGACCTTCGAGGCCCTGCTCGAGCAGATGGAGGGCTTGGCCCGCCGCCAGCCCGTGCTGTCGCTGTACAAGGACCTGCACTGGGTGGATCCCTCGACGCGCGAGCTCCTGGGCCTGATCATCAATCGGGTGCGGCGCCTGCCTGTGCTGGTGATCATGACCTTCCGCCCCGATTTCGTTCCCCCTTGGCCGCGGCGTAGGCACGTGACGCCGAGCGCGCTCGGCCCCCTCAGCCGGCGCCAGAGCATCGCCATGATCGAGTGGCTGACTGGCGGCAGGGGGCTACCGCCTACGGTGCTCGACCAGATCCTGGCCAAGACCGAGGGTGTGCCGCTGTTCATAGAAGAGCTGACCAAGACCGTCCTTGCCTCAGGCCTGCTCAAGAATGGGGGCGACCGCTACGAGCTCGCGGGCCCGCTGCCGCAGTTCGCGATCCCGACCACACTCCGGGACTCGCTCATGGCCCGCCTGGACCGGCTCGCCCCGGCCAAAGAGGTGGCGCAGGTGGCGGCCTGCATCGGGCGCGAGTTCACCTACCCGCTCCTCGCGGCGGTCTCGCCTCTCCCCGATGCCAAGGTGCAGGCCGCCCTGGACCGGCTCGCCGCCGCCGAGCTGGTCTTTACCCGCGACACGCCCCCTGAGGCCAGCTACGTCTTCAAGCACGCGCTGGTGCGGGACGCTGCTCACGAAACTCTCCTCAAGGCGCAGCGGCAGCAGATGCACGGTCGCATCGCCAGGGTTCTGGAGGAGCGCTTCCCGGAGACGGCAGAGACCGAGCCTGAGCTGCTCGCGCAGCACTGTACCGAGGCGGGGCTGATCGAGCAGGCAGTCGAATACTGGCAGCGGGCCGGACAGCAGGCGCTCGCGCGCTCGGCGACGGCCGAGGCGGTCGCGCAGCTGAATAGGGGTCTGGAGCTGTTGGCGGGCTTGCCCGACGGCCCTGGGCGTCGGCGGCGCGAGCTCGACTTGCAGCTTGTGCGGGGTCCGGCGCTGATCGCCGCGAAGGGCTTTGCGGCCGCGGAAACGGCCCGCGCTTACGCCCGGGCATGCGAGCTGTGCCGGGATTTGGGCGACATCCCGAAGCTCTTGCCGGCCCTCTACGGCCAGACTGTGGTCCACTGGCAGCGCGCCGAGCTGGCCGCAGCCCACGAGGGCGCGCGGGAACTGCTGCGCTTGGCCGAAGAACAGGGCGACGCCGCCGCTGAGGTCGTGGGGCATCGCACCCTGGCGACCTTCTTGTTCCAGCTCGGGAGGCTGGCCGAGAGCCTTGCCCACTCACAGAGCGGACTCGCCCTCTACGATCCGGTGCGAGACCGGAGCTCGCGCTTCGTCTACGCCATCGACTCGCGCGTCGTCTGTTTGCTCTGGCTCTCTCAAGCGCTCCTCGCCCTCGGCTACCCGGAGCAGGCCCAGGTGCGGCAGGGCGAGGCGCTCGCCACCGCCCGGGAGCTGGCGCATCCCAACACGATCGCTCAGGCCCTGTTCTGCGATTGGAGCCTCCATCAGCTCCTCCGCGACGGGCGAGCGACCCAGGTGCAGGCGGAGGCGTTGATTGCGCTCACGACGGAGCAGGGCTTGCCGCTTTGGTTGGCTGCGGGCGTGGTCATCCAGGGATGGGCGCTGGCTGCCGGCGGGCAAGCGGAGGAGGGCATCGCAGTGATCCGCCGGGGCTTGGCCGATTACCGGGCCACGGGCGCCGAGCTCTTCTCGCCCTATTTCCTCGCCCTACTCGCTGACGCCTACGGGCGGGCGGACCAGGCGGCCACAGGCCTGAGCCTCCTGGCGGACGCCCTGGATGTCGTCGAGCGAACCGGAGTGCGTTGGATCGAGGCCGAGCTGCATCGGCTCCGGGGCGAGCTGCGGCTGGCCATGCCTGAGCCCGACCGGTCCGAGGCCGAGGACTGCTTCCGCCGAGCTCTGGCCGTTGCCCACGAGCAGCAGGCGAAGTTCTGGGAATTGCGTGCAGCGGCCAGCCTGGCTCGCCGGTGGCGAGACCAAAGGAGGCGGAACGAGGCACACGATCTGCTCACCCCCATCTGCGGCTGGTTCACGGAGGGTTTCGACACCCCCGACCTCAAGGAGTCCAAGGCCCTGCTCGACGCGTTGGCGTGAGCAAATCCCGACCCGCTACACCTGCGAAGGTCGAGACGTTGCCGCCGCTCGCTTGGTCCGAACCACGCAGTGGCACAAAAAGCTTGGCGCTCATCGTCGACGACCCTATCGGACGGCGGCCGCCACCTTGCTGGCGAGCGGCTCGGCGTGGGACGAGCGACTCGGCAGCTCGCCGGCCCTGGAGGACCAGGCGGTTGATGATCTCGCCGCCGGCGCGCTAGGCGACCGTGCGCAGCCGCGTGGTGAAGCGCGATCGGTACTGGATGCTCGTGGCTACGCCACCGGTTCCAACTTCCGATGCTGACCCGTTGCCTTACCGCCTCGGGCAAGCCGCTGCTGCGCCGGATCGGTGTTGCCGGCCCAGGCCGCGCTGACCTTCGAACTCTCAGACACTGTCCGCCTCGCGCCGGATTCGACCCACCCTCTTGGCGCGGCGCACGGCGGTCTCGCTCACGCCGATCCGGCGGGCGAGCTCGCGATTACTGGTCGTGCGCACACTTCGAAGAATCGTCCCGGAACGCTGACGAAAGAGCAGGATGACGGTGGTATTCCTCCCTAGGTTACGCAACCTCACGCGTCAGCTGTGAATTCCTGCCACGCGACGCTTAGGCTTTCGGTTAGAGCCGCACCCAATGAAGTCCCGGGCCTTAAGCGGGTGCGACTGACGTCAGGTGTGGCGTACTTCACATCGCGAGCGGTGGCGGAACTGCTACGACAAATCAAATCTGGATCGAATTCGGTGGCGTGATGACCGCACGGGGCAAAGCGGACAAAGTCCGGATCGCCCAGTGGCTGAAACGGCAGGGTTTGGCTCAGTACGCGCGGGCGTTCAAAGAACACAATATCGGCTTCGACGTCCTGCCGCAGCTCGGCGACCACGACCTGAAGGAGCTCGGGGTGCCGCTTGGCGACCGTAAGCGGCTGCTCAAGGCGATCGCCGATCTGCGGATGGCACTGGAGAGCGCCGGCGATGCCATGACAAGGGCCGTCGCTCGGGGGCCGCCGACACATCGCCTCGATCCAGAACGGCGGCAGCTTACGATTCTGTTCTGCGACCTGGTCGCCTCGACCGAGCTCTCCGCGCGCCTCGATCCAGAGGACCTGCGCGAGGTGGTGCATGCGTACCAAGCGTGCGTCGCCGCAGTGGTCACCCGGTTCGAGGGCCATGTGGCCAAGTACCTCGGCGATGGCGTCCTGGTCTATTTCGGCTACCCACGAGCGCATGAGGATGATGCCGAGCGAGCGGTTCGCAGTGGGCTAGCAATTGCTGAGGCAGTCGCTGCGCTGGTGCCGCTTACAGACGTGCAGCTACAGGCCCGCGTAGGCATCGCTACCGGCACCGCGGTGGTGGGCGACCTGATCGGCGAAGGCGCCTCCCGCGAAGCGGCCGTGGTCGGCGACGTGCCGAACCTCGCGGCGCGGTTACAGGTTCTAGCTGCGCCAAACACGGTAGTGATTAGCGACTCGACGCGCCGGCTCGTGGGCGGCCTGTTCGAGCTGGCCGATCTCGGTCCGCTTCGTCTCAAAGGCTTCGCCGAGCCGCTTGCCGCCTGGCGCGTCGAAGGCGAGGGTCCTACCGAAGGCCGCTTCGAAGCGCTGCACGGCGAGCGGCTCACGCCGCTCGTCGGCCGCGAGGAGGAGATCGCGCTGCTGCTGCGCTGCTGGCGGCACGCGCGCGACGGCGAGGGCCAAGTGGTGCTGTTGTCGGGCGAGCCGGGCATCGGCAAGTCGCGGCTCGTGCGGGAAATGTGGGGGCGGCTGTTCGAAGAACCCCACATCCGGCTCCTATGTCAATGCTCGCCGCATCACACAACCAGCCCGTTGCACCCCTTGATCGAGCAGCTCGAGCACGCCGCCGCCTTCGCACGGAGGGATCCGCCCGCGATGAGGCTCGACAAGCTGGAGGCGCTGCTCGCGCGCGGAACCGAACGACTGGACGAGGTCGTACCGCTGATCGCGGCGCTGCTCGGGGTGCCGACCGGTGAGCGCTATCCGGCCCTGACCCTCACCCCGGAGGTGCAGAAGCGGCGGACGTTGCAGGCGCTGGTCGACCAGGTCGCCGGCTTGGCGGCAGAGCAGCCGGTGTTGGCGCTGTTCAAGGACGTGCACTGGATCGACCCGTCGACGCTCGAGTTCCTGGGCCTGGTAATTGAGCGCATCCGGCGGCTGCCGGTGCTGATACTGGTCACCTTTCGGCCGGAGTTCCAGCCGCCCTGGACCGGCCAGGCGCACGTGACTGCGCTGACCACGAGCCGGCTCGGCCGGCGCCAGGGGGCCAACCTGGTCGCGCGGGTCACGGGCGACAAGCCGCTGCCGGCGGCGATCGTCGAGCAGATCGTGGCGCGCGCCGATGGCGTGCCCCTGTTCATCGAGGAGCTGACCAAGACGGTGCTGGAATCAGGTTTGCTCGCGGACGCCGGCGATCATTTCGAGCTGTCGGGCCCGGTCCCGCCGCTCGCGATCCCGGCGACCCTGCACGACTCGCTCATGGCGCGCCTCGATCGCCTGGCGCCGGTCAAGGACGTGGCGCAGGTCGGCGCCGTGATCGGCCGGGAGTTCTCCCACGAGCTGCTCGCGGCAGTGGCGCCGATGTCCGCGAACCGGCTGGACGACGCCCTCGAGCAGCTAGTCAACTCCGAGCTGGTCTTCCGCCGCGGGGAGCCGCCCGAGGCCACCTACAGTTTTAAGCACGCGCTGGTCCAGGAGGCAGCGTACCAGTCGCTCCTCAAGTCGAAGCGCCAGCAGCTGCACGCCCGGATCGCCCAGGTGCTCGAAGAGCGGCTGACGGACGTTGGCGAAGCCGGGCAGGAGGTGCTGGCGCAGCATTGGACCAACGCGGGCCTGGCGGAACGGGCGATCCCTTACTGGCGCCGCGCCGGCGAGCGCGCCGCTCGACACTCGGCGAACCTGGAAGCGATCGCCCACCTAAACAAAGGTCTGGAGCTACTCGGCACGCTGCCCGACGCATCGCAGCACTTAGACGAGGAATTCGCCCTCCGGATGGCGATTGGTGGCCCGCTGATTGCAACCAAGGGCTACCCGGCTCCGGAGATTGAACAGACCTACGGCCGCGCATGGGCGCTGTGCGATCAGTCCGGCCGATCGGCCGAGCCGTTCCCGGTGCTGCGGGGACTGTGGAACTGCTATCTAAACCGGGGCGAGTTCCACCGAGCCCATGATTTCGCTGAGCGACTGGTCGCGCTCGCGGAGGAGCAGGGGACACCAGTCCATCGTGCCCTGGCGCAGCGTGCTCGAGGTACGACGCTGTTCTTCCTCGGCCGTTTTGGCGACGCGGCGGCAGCACTAGGCGAAGGCATCGCCATCGACGATGCGGTCGCCGCCTGGGAGGATCCTGCTCACCTTTTACTCTACACGGAGCGCGCGGGCGTGGTGTGCCGCCTGTATTCGGCATGGGTCCTTTGGTACCTCGGCTTTCCCGACGGTGCCCTGAAGAAGATCGAAGATGGCCTCGCCCTCGGCCATCGGCTCGCGCACGTTAACAGCCTCGCCTTCGCCCTGAACTGGGCCGCGGTGCTGCATAACCTCCGACGCGAGTTTGACGCGGCGCACAGACGCGCCGAGGACGCGATCGAGATTGCGACCGAGTATGGCCTGTCGCAGTGGCTCGCGGAAGCAATCGTTTGCCGGGGCTTTGCTCTGGTCGGCCTCGGTCAGCAGGCGCAGGGGATCGCGCAACTTGAGACCGGCCTGGCCGCCTGGAACGGGACCGGTGCCCGCGTGATCGATACCCAGTGGCTTGGCTTCATCGCGCAAGCCCACGTTCAGGCCGGTCAGTTTGACGACGCGCTCCCTGCGCTGGATCGGGCGACCGCAACCGCCGCGGCCACCGGCGAGTGCTACTATCAAGCGGAGCTGTACCGGCTGAGAGGGATAGCTCTCGCGGGAATCGGTGAGCATGCCAAAGCAGCATCGTGGTTCCAGCGGGCGATCGATACGGCCCGGAGCCAGCAGGCGAAATCTCTGGAGCTCCGCGCCGCAACCAGTTTTGCCCAGATGTGGGCGGTGCAGGGCAAGCGCGCCGAGGCCCGCAACCTGCTCGCCCCGGTCTACGGCTGGTTCACCGAGGGCTTCGATACCGCCGACCTAAAGGACTCCAAGGCGCTGCTCCAGGAGCTGGCATGAACGGAGCACGTTCAGCGCTGTTTTGGATCAATATGTTGAAAAAGGATGATCATTCGTTTCGAGCCTGGCTCTCGGCCACCCAAGAGGAATCGCAAACTCCGCATTTGTCGCCGATCGGCTAAGCTACTGACCTAGGTTGCGAAATCGCTATGGGTACCGAATGGGCCGAGTCAACAGCCAGAGAGAAAACGGGCCAAAAGAGAGAAAAACGGCCTCAGACCGGGCCTATGGAGGTCAACAGCTCAACGCCGAAAAGTCTTTTATTTCAATGGGCTTTAGCCGAGAGGCTCTTGCCGGAGAGACAGTTTCTGTCGTCGGTAGTTGGCGGAGCGAGCGGGATTCGAACTGTCGGTATCGATCTCGCGAACCGTTGCGTCGCTGACCTCTTGGATCACGGTGACGCGTAGCCTGACGCCCGGGCTCTCGAACATGCCTGCCGGCGATCCCGGCTCTCAAAAGCGAGTATGCTCGCGTGCAAGCCATCAACGCCCTGCCGCGCTGGCCCAGCCGCGTGGCGAGGTTGCGACCAAACCCAAAGCCGGGATTGGAATTCCGGCTCTTAGCTAAACGGAACTTTGCCCGTGTTTTGAGCTAAGTGGCTGATATGGTTCGATATCGGCCCGAGTATGTAGTCATAATATGGCCGTTAGTTTGCTTGACATGTGGGGCGTTATGTGATCAGATGTGCGCATGTACGTCGCG
>JBKPDM010000154.1:0-5576 GCA_046727895.1 Pseudomonadota bacterium
GGTTTGGCGTTCGCCCGGTCCGGCGCGCGACGCTCGCCTCGGCGGCATCGAGAGCGAGATTGGCGAAGGCCTCGAAGTAACCCTCCGGGTGGCCGAGGACGACCCGGGTCGCCCGTTCGGCCTCGGCGCTGAGGCCCGGCCGGCCGCGGGTCATGAGCTGGGGAAAGCCATCCAGCGGCCGGTAGAGCAGATGGTTCGGCTCCTCCTGGTGCCATTCGAGCCCGCCCTCCGCGCCGAACACCCGGATGTGCAGGCCATGCTCGGCCCCGGCCGCCGAGTTGGTCACCCACATCGAGCCGCGCGCTCCGCCCTCGAAACGGAGGAGGAGATGGGCGAAGTCGTCGACCTTGCGGCCCGGCAGCGCGCTGCCGACCTCGGCCGCGACCTCGGTCAGCTCGAGCCCGCTGATGAAGGCCGCGAGGTGATGGGCGTGGGTGCCGATGTCGCCGAGGACCAGCGAGGGGCCGCACTGGGCGGGCTCGAAGCGCCAGGCAGCGGCAGGATCGCGATCGGCCTCGGTCGGCTTGGCGAGGCCGCCCTGGATGTACTCGACGTGGAGCTGGCGGATCGCGCCGAGACTACCAGCTTTGACGATGGCGCGCGCCTGGCGGACCATGGGATAGCCGGTGTAGTTGTGGGTCAGGCAGAAGACGAGGCCGCTCTCGCGAACCCGCCGGACCAGATCGAGCGCATCGTCGAGGGTCGTGGTGAGCGGCTTGTCGCAGATCACGTCGAGGCCCTGCGCCAGAGCGTCGCGTGCTGCCGGATAGTGCAGGGCGTTCGGCGTCATCACCGCGAGCACGTCGATGCCGTCGGGGCGCGCGGCCTCCTTGGCGAGCAGCTCGGCATGATCGCCATAGGCCCGCTCGGCCGCGATGCCGATGGCGCGCGCCGCCTGGCGCGAGCGTTCCGGATTGCGACTGAGCACTGCCGCCACCACTTCGTAGTGGTCATCGAAGCGGGCGGCCGCCCGGTGGACCGGTCCGATGAACGAGCCCGGGCCGCCGCCGACCACGCCGAGACGAAGCCGCCGCCCGAGCCGCGCGATGGTCGTGTTCATGGCGATCTTCCCCCGCTGCGCGGCGCTCCGCGACCCGCCCCACGGCTCATGTTGGATGGTTGCGAGCCGTCGCATCCTCGACTATAAGGCCCGAGCGCCGGGCCGGTCGAGCGCATCGGCGCGGCTCGGCCAGCGGAGTTTTTCCCCGGATGACGAAGCTCAAGACCAAGCGCAGCGCCGCCAAGCGCTTTCGCTTCACCGGCCGAGGCAAGGTCGTGCGCCAGCATGCCCACCATCGCCACTACCTGACCAACAAGCCGCAGAAGGCCAAGGTCGAGACGCGCAAGTCGACCCTGGTCGCCGCGGCCGACGTCAAGATGGTCAAGCGGATGCTGCCCTACGGAGCTTAGGCGGTCCGGTCGAGACTTGGGACATTGAACCATGGCACGAATCAAGCGCGGCGTGGCGGCCAAGGCGCGCCACAAGAAGGTTATCGCCCAGGCCAAGGGCTATCGCGGGCGCAACAAGAACTGCTATCGCCTGGCCCTCGAGCGGGTCGAGAAGGGGCTGCAGTACGCCTACCGTGACCGGCGCAACCGCAAGCGCGATTTCCGCGCTCTCTGGATCCAGCGTATCAATGCGGCGGCGCGTGAGCGGGGGCTGACCTACGGGCGCATGATGCACGGCCTGAAGCGGGCGGGCGTCGAGATCGACCGCAAGGTGCTGGCGGATCTCGCGGTGCGCGACCAACCCGGGTTCGCCAGTCTGGCAAAGCAGGCCGAGGCCGCGCTCGGGGGCTGATTTGAGAGAACTGCCGAGAGCGCGGAAGGGGCCGAGCGGCCCCTTTTTTGCTCGACCGCCCCAGCGAGGTGAGGAGCGACCGGACCGATGGACGTTGATGTGAATCGCCTCGAGCGGGCTCTTCTGGCCGAAGTGGCCGAGGCCGCGGATCTGCACGATCTGGAGCAGGTTCGGGTGGGCGCGCTCGGTAAGAAGGGGCGGATCACCGACCTGACCAAGAGCCTGGGCCAGCTCGATCCGGAGCTGCGCCGGACGGCCGGCCAACGTTACAATCGCGTCAAGGAGGCCGTCGCGGCGGCGATCGCGGCGCGCCGGGCGGCGCTCGAGGCCGAGACGCTCGATGCACAGCTTCTGGCCGAGCGGGTCGACGTCACCCTTCCGGTCCGCCCGGAGGCCGAGGGTCGCATCCACCCGGTCAGCCAGGTCACCGAAGAGATCACGGCGATCTTCGGCGAGATGGGCTTCACC
Source organism: Pseudomonadota bacterium (assembly GCA_046727895.1). Taxonomy (GTDB): domain Bacteria; phylum Pseudomonadota; class Alphaproteobacteria; order Geminicoccales; family Geminicoccaceae; genus DATAOG01. The sequence continues at coordinate 2,270 of JBKPDM010000154.1, forward strand.
GTCGCCGAAGGTCCGGACGTCGAGGACGACTTCAACAACTTCGCCGCCCTCAACATCCCGCCCGAGCATCCGGCGCGGCAGATGATGGACACCTTCTACCTCGAGGCCGAGCAGGACGGGCGGCCGCTGGTCCTGCGCACGCACACCAGCCCGGTGCAGGTCCGCACCATGCTGGCCGGCCCGCCGCCCTACCGCGTGATCGCGCCGGGGCGCACCTACCGGTGCGATTCCGACATGACCCACACGCCGATGTTCCATCAGGTCGAAGGCCTGATGATCGACCGGCGCACCCACATGGGCCATCTCAAGGGGTGCCTGACCGACTTCGTCCGTGCCTTCTTCGAGCGCGACGACATCCCGGTCCGCTTCCGGCCGAGCTATTTCCCGTTCACCGAGCCCTCGGCCGAGATGGACATCGGTTGCCGGCGCGGCGCCGGTGAGCTGATCGTGGGCGAGGGCGACGACTGGCTCGAGATCCTCGGCTGCGGCATGGTCCATCCGAACGTGCTGCGCGCGGTCAACGTTGATCCCGAGATCTGGCAGGGGTTCGCCTTCGGCATGGGGATCGACCGCGTGGCGATGCTGAAGTACGGCATCCCCGATCTCAGGACCTTTTTCGAGGCCGATCTCCGCTGGCTGCGCCATTACGGCTTCGCGGCGCTCGACGTCCCGACCACCTACGGCGGCCTGTCGCGATGAAGTTCACGCTGCCCTGGCTGAAGGAGCATCTCGAGACCGACGCGACCCTCGAGCAGATCGTCGCGCGGCTGACCATGCTCGGCCTGGAGGTCGAAGCGGTCGAGACCCGGGGCGCCGATCTGTCGCCGTTCAAGGTGGCCCTCGTGACCGACGTGCGCCCGCACCCCAACGGCGAGCGTCTCAGCCTCTGCCTGGTCGATACCGGCAGCGAGGTCGCCGAAGTGGTCTGCGGGGCGCCCAACGTCCATCGCGGCATGAAGGGCGTGTTCGCCGCGCCCGGCCTGATCATCCCGGGCTCCGGCCAGGTTCTGAAGCGAGCCAGGATCCGCGGCGTCGAGAGTGCGGGCATGCTCTGCTCGGCGCGCGAGCTGCTGCTGGGCGAGGACCACACCGGGATCATCGAGCTGCCGCCGGATGCGCCGGTCGGCCGCCCCGCCAGTGAGGTGATCCGGGTCGAAGGTCCGGTGATCGACGTCGCGATCACCGCGAACCGGGGCGACTGCTTCGGCGTCATCGGCATCGCGCGCGAGCTCGCTGCGGCTGGCGTTGGGACGATGAAATCACGTGATTTCAATCCCGTGCCAGGCGCATTTCATGCAAAATTGGAAATCACGCTCGACTTCCCGGAGGGCGAACGGGCGGCCTGTCCCCTCTTCGTCGGCCGCGTCTTTCGCGGCGTGCGCAACGGGCCAAGCCCGGCCTGGCTGCAGGAGCGCCTCAGCGCGATCGGCCTGCGGCCGATCTCGAGCCTGGTCGACATCACCAATCTGGTCACGGTCGATCTCGGGCGGCCGCTGCACGTGTTCGACGCCGCCAAGCTGCGCGGCAATCTCAGCCTGCGCTTTGCCCGCCCGGGCGAGGCGCTCGAGGCCCTCGACGGCAGGACTTACCGGCTCGATGGAGACATGACCGTAATCGCCGACCATTCCGGCGCGATCAGCCTTGGCGGCATCATGGGCGGCGAGAGCACGGGCTGCACCGAGGCGACCACGGAGGTCGTCCTCGAGGTGGCGCTGTTCGACCCCAAGCGGACCGCGCTTATCGGCCGCCGGCTCGGGATCGAGAGCGATGCCCGGACCCGGTTCGAGCGTGGCGTCGACCCGGCCATGGCCCTGCCGGGCATGGAGTACGGCACACGGCTCATCCTCGAGCTTTGTGGCGGCGAGGCGAGCCAGCCGATCGTCGCCGGCGCGGTGCCGGGGGCGCGCCTGCCTTTTCGGTTCCGCATGCAGCAGCTCGAGCGCCTGGCGGGGATCGCGCTGCACGGCGCAGTGATCGAGCAACATCTCCGTGCGCTCGGGTTCGGCGCCGAGTGGGTCGAGGACGGCGTGCTCCAGCTGTGGCCGCCGTCCTGGCGCCACGACGTCACGATGGAGGCCGACGTCGTCGAGGAGCTGGTCCGGCTGCACGGCTACGACCGCGTGCCGCCCATGCCGGTGCGGCGCACCGAGGCGGTCGGCCACCCGGCCTGTGCTCTGGAGCAGCGGCTGCGCTCGACCGCCCGGCGCACGCTTGCCGCCCGCGGCCTCGCCGAAGCGGTCACATGGTCGTTCGTCGAGCCGGGATTGGCGGCGCGCTTCGGCGACGATCGGATCCGGCTGCGCAACCCGATCAACGCCGAGCTTTCGGTGCTGCGCCCGAGCGTTCTGCCGAGCTTGCTGAGCGCGGCCGCGCGCAACCAGAGCCGCGGTCTGGGCAATCTCGGCCTGTTCGAGGTCGGGCCACGCTTCTTCGGCGCGCAGCCGGGCGAGCAGGAGGTCTCGGCGGGGGGCATCCGGGTCGGCCAGACCCACGAGCGCCATTGGGCCGCAGCGCTCCGGCCGGTCGACGTGTTCGACGCCCGCGCCGATGCCCAGGCCGTGCTCGCCGCGTGCCGGATCGGCCCGGACGCGCTCCGGGTGATCGCCGAGGGACCGGGCCACTATCATCCCGGCCGGCGCGGCCGCCTGATGCTCGGCCCCAAGACGGTGCTCGCCGAGTTTGGCGAGCTGCATCCCGCGATCCTGCGTCTCGCAGACATCGACGGCCGTGCGGTCGGCTTCGAGGTGTTTCTCGACCGCATGCCGAAGCCCAAGCCAAAGGCCTCGCGCTCGCGCCCGCCGCTCAAGGTGTCGCCGTTCCAGCCGGTCGATCGTGACTTCGCCTTCGTGATCGCCGAGGACGTGCCGGCGGAGAGCCTGCTCGGCGCGGTGCGCGCCGCCGACAGGACGCTGATCCGCGAGGTCGCGCTGTTCGACGTCTACAGCGGCCCCGCCCTGGGCGAGGGCAGGAAGTCGCTGGCGGTCGCGGTCCGCCTCCAGGCCCAGGATCGCACGCTCACCGAGGCCGAGATCGAGGCCGTGGCCAGGAAGATTGTCGCTGCCGCGGCCAAGGCCACCGGCGCCGTGCTGAGGAGCTGAGGCTTCCGCGCGGCAGAGATGCCTTTCGTGACGTCGAATGTTGCGAGAGGCTCGCCGGTCATTATATTCCCTGCGATATGAAGCTCGTGCTCGACGCCGATGTGCTGGTTGCCGCAGTTCGAAGCCGGCGGGGGGCGTCAGCTGCGTGGCTGCGTGCTGCTCTTCGCCGCGAGGTTCAGTTGCTGGTGTCGGTACCCTTGATGCTGCAC
>JBKPDM010000155.1:0-27547 GCA_046727895.1 Pseudomonadota bacterium
GTGCGCGCCGCGGACATGCCGCTTCGCCAGCTGCACGATCTGGCGCTCCGGCTCGGAAGCCTGGCGTTGCCATGGCTTGCGGTCGAGCTGCGCCGCGGCGCACGGCCCTGGCTGGCGCCCGAGGAGTCGGCGCGCCTCGCCGATGATCCCCTGATCTTGCACGAACTCAGCGTCGGCACCTACGACGGCCTGATCGAACTGGCCAATCTGGCCTCGGCCGAACCGGAGCTCGAACTGCCGCCGACCCTGCTGCTCTACGGCGAGCTGGACGCCACCATTCCGAAAGCGGCGATCGAGGATCTGGCCGAGCGGCTCGGTGAGCCGGCGACGCTCCGGCTCTACCCCGAGCGCCACCACCTGTTGCTGCACGAGCTGGATTCGGAGGAGCTGTTTGCCGAATGGCTCGACTGGCTCGCGGCGACAGACCGGAATCCGCGCTAAGGTTGGCCGGAGGCGCCCTGCTTGCGGACCACGCTCAGTGCTGGTCGGCCCAGACCTTGCGCTTGCTGGCGTAGAGCAACGCGGTCAGCACGATCAGGAACAGGATCACTTTGAGGCCGGTTTGCTTGCGCGCTTCCAGCGTCGGCTCGCCGGCCCAGGTCAGGAACGTGGCGACATCGCCCGCCATCTGCTCGACCGTTGCCGGAGTGCCGTCGGCATATTGAACCGCCCCCTCCGAGAGCGGCGGCGGCATACCGATCCAGTTGCCGGGGAAGTAGACGTTGTAATAGGTCCCCGGCGGCCCCTGGACGTCGGGTGGCGCCTCGTGAAAGCCCTGCAACAGACTGTAAACGTAGTCGGGCCCCTGCGGGCGCGCTTTGGTGATCAATGACAGATCGGGCGGCAGGGCGCCGCCATTGGCGGCGCGCGCCGCCTCGTCATTGGCGAAGGGTGGCGGGAAGTAGTCCGACGGCTTGCCCGGCCTCTGATACATCTCGCCCTGGTCGTTCGGCCCGTCGGTGATTTGGTACTGGCTGGCGAGGGCCTTGACCTGGTCGTCGCTGAAGCCGAGGGCGGTCAGATTGCGGAATGCGATGTAGTTCATCGAGTGGCAGGTGGAGCACACTTCGCGATAGACCTGGAGGCCACGCTGCGCGGCCGCGAGGTCGAAGGTGCCGAACAGGCCGTCGAAGGACCAGCTACGCTGGATCAGTGCCGCCTCCTCGGCCGCCGATGCCGCACCAGCCACCCCCACCCCGACGGCCATGGCCATCGCGGCGGCAGCCAACCTGACTTTCGCCATCACGATTCTCACTCGGCCGCGCTGGGCACCGCGCCATGCGGCGACAGCACGGGCTCGCTGATGCTCGCCGGCAGGGGCAACGGTCGCTCCAGCTTGCCGAGCAGGGGCAGGAGGATCAGGAAAAAAAAGAAATAATAGGCGGTGCCGATCTGGCCCAGTATGACGTAGACGCCCTCGGGTGGGTGCGCCCCGACGTAGCCGAGCAGGATGCAATCCAGGACCCAGACCCAGAAGAAGTATTTGTAGATCGGGCGAAAGTGGCCGCTGCGCACCGGCGAGGTATCGAGCCAGGGCAAGAAGAACAGGATGAGTATTGAGCCGAACATCAGGGTCACGCCGATCAGCTTTGCCGGAATGAACCAGATGCTGAAGGTGATCGCACGCAGGATGGCGTAGTAGGGCAGGAAGTACCACTCGGGCACGATGTGCGGCGGCGTCTGAAACTGGTTCGCCGGCACGTAGTTGATCGGCTCGCCCAAGAGGTCCGGCCAATAGAACACCAGAAGCCCCGCCAGGATCAGGAACACGCCGAGCCCAAACAGGTCCTTGATCGTATAATACGGATGAAACGGCAGGCTGTCCTTGGGCGATTTCCGGTCGATGCCGAGCGGGTTGTTCGAGCCATGCTCGTGCAGAGCCAGGAGGTGCAGCATCACCACGGCGACGATGACAAACGGCAGGAGGTAGTGCAGCGAGTAGAACCGCTGCAGCGTCGGGTTGCCGACCGTGAAGCCACCCCACAGCCAGGTGACGATGCCCTCGCCGACCAGCGGGATCGCCGAGAACAGATTGGTAATGACTGTGGCCGCCCAGTAGCTCATCTGCCCCCAGGGCAGCACGTAGCCCATGAACGCCGTCGCCATCATGACCAGCAGGATGACGACGCCCAGCATCCAGAGGAGCTCGCGCGGCGTCTTGTAGGAGCCGTAGTAGAGGCCGCGAAAGATGTGGATGTAGACCACGGCAAAGAACATCGAAGCGCCGTTGGCGTGGGCATAGCGCAACAGCCAGCCGTAGTTGACGTCGCGCATGATGTGCTCGACGCTCTTGAAAGCGAGCTCGGCATTCGGCGTGTAGTGCATCGCCAGGACGACGCCGGTCAGGATCTGCAGCACCAGCGCTATGCCGGCGAGCGAGCCAAAATTCCACCAGTAGTTGAGATTGCGCGGCGCCGGGTAGTCGACCAGAAACGCCTTGGTCGTGCTGAACACCGGCAGCCGGTACTCGATCCAGCGCACGACTGGATTGCTGAAGGTTTGTGGTTCACCGTGGCTCGCGCTCATGTCCCCTCCGCCGGTCTCGGCAGCGGTCTAACCGATCTGGATCACGTCATCGCTGGTGAACTGATAGGGCGGCACGAACAGGTTCAGCGGCGCCGGACCCTGACGGATGCGCCCGGAGGTATCGTATACAGAGCCGTGGCACGGGCAGAACCAGCCGCCGTACTGGCCGCGGGGATCGCTCGACTTTTGCCCGAGCGGCACGCAGCCGAGGTGAGTGCAGATGCCGATCACCACGAGCCATTCGGGCTTGATCACCCGCTCGGCATCGGTTTGCGGATCGCGCAGCGTATTGACGTCGACCGCGCGCGCCTCTTCGATCTCCTTTGGCGGGCGGTGATCGACAAACACGGGCTTGCCGCGCCACTTGACCGTGATCCGCATGCCCTCCTCGACGCCGGACAGGTCGACCTCGCTCGATGCCAGCGCCAGCACGTCGGCCGAGGGGTTCATGTTGTCGATCAGCGGCCAGATCAGGGTCGCCGCGCCGACCGCCGCGGTCGCGCCGGTCAACAGATAGAGGAAGTCGCGCCGGCCGGTTTCTTCTCCGGCTGCCGCTTCCGGCCGGCTTACCGCCGTGTCGGCCATCGTCGAACGCTCTCGTTGGGCTGCATCACACTGGCTCGAAAGGTCGTGGCGACTGTAGAAGAGGCATCCACGCGAGGCAAGCCGGGTGACATAAAAGGTCGCATCCGGTCTCGCGCCATTGCGGAGCGGCGCTCAAAGATGCATCTCGCCCTTTATCAACCCGATATCCCGGTCAACACCGGCGCCGTGATCCGCCTCGCTGCGTGCCTCGATCTGCCGCTCGCGATCGTCGAACCCTGCGGTTTCATCCTCGACGACCGCCGCCTGCGTCGGGCGGCCCTCGACTACCTCACGGCGCTGCGGCTGGTGCGCCTGCCGTCCTGGGCGGCGTTCGAAGCGTGGCGACGCGACCGGGGCTGCCGGCTGGTGCTGCTCACGACCCGCGCCACCACGCCCTACCATGCGCCCGCGTACCGGCCGGACGACGTGCTGCTCGGCGGCCGCGAGGCAGCCGGCGTGCCCGAGGAAGTTCACAGCGCCGCCGATCTGCGGGTCCGCGTTCCGATGGCGCCGGGCTGCCGCTCGCTCAACCTGGTCACGGCGCTCGCCATGGTCGCGGCCGAGGCGCTCAGGCAGACCGAGAGCTGGCCGACCGATCCCTTGATACCCAGATCGAGAGCCGCTGTGGAGGGCACCTGACGTGGCCGAAGCCGACCTCGCCGAGTTGCGTGAGCGCGCCCGCGCCTGGTTCGAGAGGCTGCGCGATGAGCTGTGCGCCGCCTTCGAGGGGCTGGAGGAGCGTTACGCCGGAGCGGATCGCGACCGCCTCGCCGCGGGGCGATTCGGGCGTGAGCCCTGGATCCGCGAGGAGGGCGGCGGCGGGGTCATGGCGCTGATGCGCGGCCGGGTGTTCGAAAAGGTCGGCGTCAACGTCTCGACCGTCTGGGGCGAGTTCCGCCCGGAGTTCGCGAGGCAGATCCCGGGCGCCGAGGCGGACCCGCGCTTCTGGGCGAGCGGCATCTCGCTGGTGACGCACCCGCGCTCGCCGCACGTCCCGCCCGCACATATGAACACGCGCCACATCCAGACCACGCGCGCCTGGTTTGGCGGTGGCGCCGACCTCAATCCGATCTTCCCGGACGATGCCGACACGGCCGCCTTCCATGCCCGGCTGCAGAGAGCCTGCGACCGGTTCGATGCTGGCTACTACCCGCGCTTCAAGGCCTGGGCGGACGAATACTTCTTCATCCCGCACCGCGGCGAGGCGCGCGGCGTCGGCGGCATCTTCTTCGACTATCTCGAGGGCGACCTCGAGCAGCTGTTCGCCTTCACTCGGGCGGTTGGTGAGGCGTTTCTCGACATCTATCCGCGCCTGGTCGAACGCCACATGAACCGCGGCTGGTCGGAGAAGGAGCGCGCGCAGCAGCTCGAGCGACGCGGCCGCTACGTCGAGTTCAACCTGCTCTACGACCGCGGCACCCAGTTCGGCCTCAGAACCGGCGGCAAGCCGGAAGCGATTCTGATGTCCTTGCCGCCACTGGTCAGCTGGCCGTAACTTCGCCGAGCAAAAGCCCGGAGGCTCCGCCATGGACATCAAGAAGGTGGCGATCGGCAAGAACCCGCCGCTCGAGGTCAACGTCGTGATCGAGGTGCCGGTGCGCTCCGATCCGATCAAGTACGAGTTCGACAAGGAGTCGGGCGCGATCTTCGTCGACCGCTTCCTCTATACGACCATGTTCTACCCCTGCAATTACGGCTTCATTCCGCACACGCTCGCGACCGACGGCGATCCGATCGACGTGATGGTGGTCGGGCGCATGCCGGTCCAGCCGGGCGCGGTGCTGCCGGCGCGGCCGATCGGCGTGCTCGAGCTCGAGGACGAGGCCGGCGGCGACGAGAAGATCCTCGCCGTGCCGTTGCCCAAGATCACCCGTCTGTACGACCGGGTCGCCTCCTGGCGCGACATTCCGGAAATCGATCTCGAACGGATCCGGCACTTCTTCGAGCACTACAAGGACCTCGAGCCGGAAAAATGGGTCCGGGTCGGCAACTGGCGCGACCCCGAGGAGGCCCATCGCCTGATCCGCGAGGCGATCGACCGGGCCGCCGCCCGAACCTGATTCCGAGCCGCGCCAGCTAGCGGCGACCCTCGGCTTCGGCGGGCGTCAAGGCGGTGATCGCGAGGGCATGGATGTCGCCTTGCATGAGATCGCCGAGAGCGCCGAACACCAGGCGCTGGCGCTCGATCCGGCTCTTGCCGACGAAGGCATCGGCGACGATCGTCAGGCGAAAGTGGCTCTCGCCGCCGGGCCGGGCGCCGGCATGGCCGGCGTGGTGGGCCGAGTCGTCAATCAGATCGAGCCGGGCCGGCTGCAGAGCCGCCGTCAGTCGCCGACGAATCATATCTGTGACGCCTTGGCCAGCCCGCACGGTTGGTTAAGCCCCCTTCAATTCGCGTGATCCTTAGCTATCTTGTCATTGGGCGAAACCGTGACGTCAAGCTTGCTCGGTGATACGCGCAATGGTAGTTGTCACGTGACACCGAGTGTCGACTTTACGCTTGATGTTGCGCGGCTCGGACCCCGCAAAAGGCGTATAGCGGGAGTTTTTCTCTCGCTTTACAATTTAGAAAGGTCTTGCCTCTAACCTCGAGTAGAAGAGGCAGGGGTCCACGGCCTGGTTTCGCGGCGTCACCTCGGTGGGTGCGCCGCGGCGAGTGGCCCGTGCCACGGCAGATCGCTCAGTTGTGAGGGATGGAGAAGACGATGGCGACAGTGATGGTCAAGCCGAGTGCGAGCCCGGGGCCCGGCCGGTCGCGCGCGCAGGACATCGACCGGCATGTCGGTGCCCGCATGCGCGAGCGTCGGATCATGCTCGGTCTTACGCAGCAGCAGATGGCCGAGCTGATCGGGGTGACGTATCAGCAGGCGCACAAGTACGAAAAAGGCATCAACCGGATCGCCGCCGGCCGTTTGCACAATATCGCGCAGGCGCTCGGTGTCGACGTCGGTTATTTCTTCGAAGGCATGGGCAGCGACAAGGCGTTTCGCGCAACACCCCAGCAGCGGATGCTTCTGGAGCTGGCGCGTAACTTCATCAGCATTCCGGTCCGCAAGCACCAGGACGCTCTCTGCGCGCTGGCCCGCGCGTTGTCCGAGCGCGAGGAGTAGAGCGCGCGTCTCCGCCTTCCGCCCAGCGCGGCGCGGGCGCGCGACCGAGCCGGGGCCGGGCGACGCCGTTTACGCACGTGAGCTGGCCGCTGGCCGGGGCTCACGATGCGCTGTTTGGCCGGCCGCCGCTCACAAGCGGCGCGCCGGCTGTTTGCTGGTGCGCGCTTGGAACCGGCGCGGACACTACCGGGCCCCAAGCGCGATCACCTCGACCTCGCCGGCAAGCCTTGGCTTGTCCACGGCCGGGCCTGTGCGCCGCCGGCACTGCGGCGCTGCCGCTCGCTCGGAGCTTGGGGACCGGTCGGAGATCTTGCTCTGAGACCTCCGCACGGCCATAGTGCGGGCATGAGCGAGTTCCAACGCTGTTGGCGACCCGAGCTGCTCGACCCGGCAGCTTTCGACACCTCGCCGCGCATCCGTTGCGACTGGCCAGGCTGTCCGTGCGCCGGCGACTATCGCGCGCCCCGCTCACGCGACCGGTTGCGCGACTTCTACCACTTCTGCCTCGAGCACGTCCGCGCTTACAATCGAGCCTGGGATTTCTTCGCTGGCATGAGTCAGACGGAGATCGAGGCCTATCTGCGCGAAGACGTCACCTGGCATCGGCCGACCTGGCCGATGGGCAACGGGCGCACGAGTCGCGATGAGGCGTGGCGCTGGCAGGACCCCTACGAGCTGTTCGTCAATGGCGGTGGCACCAACGGCACACACGGCGCGTCGGAGTGGGATCGCCGGCACACCCGCATGGGTAAGACCGAGCGCATGCTCGCCGTCCTCGATCTGACGCCCGATGCCACGCGAACCGACCTCAAGGCCCGTTACAAGCAGCTGGTCAAGCTGCATCACCCCGACCTGCACGGCGGGGACAAAAGGGCCGAAGAGCGGTTGAAGTTGATCAACGAGGCATATACCTACTTGCTGGACAGCGAGCGTTTCGCCTGACGCTCGGGCCAACCATCCTGGAGTGGACGACGGTGCAGCGCGACTTTGGCGTCAGCGAGCGGAACCGGCTGGTCGGTCTGCAGGACCTGCCAGCCGCGCCGGACATCAAGATCTCGGTGCGGCAGAGTTTCGGCATCGATTCGAACCTTCAGGTACCGGGCTTCTCGCAGACCACGGAGTACGTCCCCGAGATTGACGACGCCTACCGCTTCGATCGGGACACCACCCTCGCGATCCTGGCTGGCTTTGCCTACAACCGGCGGGTCATGATCCAGGGCTACCACGGGACCGGCAAATCGACCCACATCGAACAGGTCGCGGCCCATCTCAACTGGCCCTGCGTGCGGGTCAATCTGGACAGCCACATCTCGCGCATCGACCTGATCGGCAAGGACGCCATCGTGCTGCGCGACGGCAAGCAGGTGACCGAATACCGCGAGGGCATGTTGCCCTGGGCGCTGCAGCATCCGGTCGCTCTGGTGTTCGACGAGTACGACGCCGGCCGGCCCGACGTGATGTTCGTGATCCAGCGCGTGCTCGAGGTCGAGGGCCGGATGACGCTGCTCGACCAGAACCGGGTGATCCGGCCGCACCCCTCGTTCCGGCTGTTCTCGACCGCGAACACGGTCGGGCTCGGCGATACCAGCGGCCTCTACCACGGCACCCAGCAGATCAACCAGGGCCAGCTCGACCGCTGGAACATCGTGGCCCAGCTCAACTACCTGGAGCATGATGCCGAGGTCGAGATCGTGCTCGCCAAGTGCCCGGACTACCAGAGCGAGGAGGGCCAGAAGACGCTCGCCCGCATGGTGAGCCTGGCCGATCTGTCCCGCTCGGGCTTCATGGCCGGCGACATCTCGACCGTGATGTCGCCCCGGACCGTGATCACCTGGGCCGAGAACGCGCGCATTTTCGGCGACATCGGCTTCGCCTTCCGGCTGACCTTCCTCAACAAATGCGACGAGGCTGAGCGGCCGATCATCGCCGAGTACTTCCAGCGCTGCTTCGGCATCGAATTGCCCGAAAGCACGGCCAACGCGACCCTGATCTGAGCCCGGGCGAGGATGGCGGCTAGCCGGGAACGGCTCGAGGTCTTCCAGCGGGCGGTGGCCGCGACCTGCCGCGCGATGGCGCATCGCCCGGCGCTCAGCGTGACCTTCCGTACCGGCGAGGCGAAGCGTGAGCGCGCGGCGCCGGATGAGCCGGCGGCTGTCAGCCTGCCGTTGCCGCGCCGGACCATGGCCGGGCAGGATGTCGCGCGTATCCGCGGCGAAGCGGACGGCGCGGCGCTCCGGCTCCGCCATCACAACGCCAAGCTGCACCGGCGACTGAACCCGCAGGGCGAGATCGCGGGACTTATCTTCGAGGCGCTCGAGCAGGTCCGGGTCGAGGCGCTCGGCGCCAGCCGCATGACCGGCGTCGCCGCCAATCTGGCGAGCGCTCACGCCGCGCGGGGACGCCGCCCCCCTGCGACCACCGAGGACCCGACCGAAGCCGGCCTCGCCGAAGCGCTCGAGCTGTACGCCCGTGAAAATCTGCTCGGCTTCAATCTGGCGAGGGAGCAGCGCGACGTCCTGGATCGCTGGCGGGGTTGGCTCGAGAACCACACCGGCCAGGATTGGCCGGTGCTGCGCCAGCAGTTGAGCTCCCAGGAAGAATTCGCCATCCGGGTGCGCGAGATGCTCGCCCACCTGGGGCTGGCCGAAGACCTTGGCGAGCAGCCCGATGAGGAGGAACCCGAGGCGAGCGAGGCGAGCGAGGAGGATCAGAGCGGCAGCGCCGACGACAGCGAGGGCGAGGGGGTCACCGACGACGCCCGCCAGGAGGCCGCAAGCGACACCGATAGCGCCGCGAGCGCCGACGAGGCCGCCCAGAGCGCGGCGAGCGAGGATCGCCTGGAGGACGCGAGCGCTAAGGGCGCCGACGAGGACGGCACGACCGAGACCCCCTTCGAGACCCCCCAGTACATTCCGCCCGGCGGCGAGGCGCTCGCCTACCGCGTGTTCACGACCAAGTTCGACGAGGTGGTCGAGGCGAGCGAGCTGTGCAGTCCGATCGAGCTCGGCCGCCTGCGCCTCCAGCTCGACCAGCAGCTCGCCCGTCTGCAGGGCATGACCGGGCGGCTGGCCAACCGGCTGCAGCGCCGGCTGCTGGCGCAGCAGACGCGCTCCTGGGAGTTCGATCTCGACGAAGGCCTGCTGGATTCGGCGCGGCTCACCCGCGTCGTGGTCAATCCCGAGCAGCCGTTGTCCTACAAGCTGGAGAAGGACACCGAGTTTCGCGACACGGTGGTCTCGCTGCTGATCGACAATTCGGGCTCGATGCGCGGCCGCCCGATCGCGGTCGCGGCGATGTGCGCCGACATCCTGGCGCGCACCCTCGAGCGCTGCGGCGTCAAGGTCGAGCTGCTCGGCTTCACCACCCGCAGCTGGAAGGGCGGGCAGAGCCGCGAGCTCTGGCTGCGCGAGGGCAAGCGGCCGAATCCCGGGCGGCTCAACGACCTGCGCCACATCGTCTACAAGCCGGCCGACAGCCCCTGGCGGCGCGCGCGGCGCAACCTCGGCCTGATGCTGCGCGAGGGCCTGCTCAAGGAGAACATCGACGGCGAGGCGATTCTTTGGGCGCACCAGCGGTTGCTCGCGCGCCCGGAGCAGCGCCGCATACTGATGGTGATCTCGGACGGCGCCCCGGTCGACGACAGCACGCTCTCAGCCAATCCTGGCAACTACCTGGAGCAACATCTCCGCCACGTGATCGAGTGGGTCGAGCTGCGCTCGCCGGTCGAGTTGCTGGCGATCGGCATCGGGCACGACGTCACCCGCTATTACCGGCGCGCGGTCACGATCTCCGATCCCGAGCAGCTGGGCGGCGCCATGCTCGGCGAGCTGTCCGCCCTGTTCGACCTCGAGCGCGAGCCCCCGCGCCGCTCTCGTCCCGCCGCCCGCGGGTCGCGTAGCGCCGCGTAAACGGCGCCGGATACGGCGGCGGCCGATCGGCCGCCGCCAGGCGCGGTCGACTGCTATCGCTCCAGCTTGCTGATCTTGGCGCCCTCGAGGCTGAGATTGGCCATCAGACCCTGCTCGCCGTAGATGAAGGCGATCACCGGCTCGGCGACGTTGGTCGTGTCGATCTCACCTGCGGCGCCCGACCGGATCAGGGCGACCGAGCCGTCGACGCCGACCTCCCAGCCGGCGCCGTCGCGAAAGTCTGCGAGCGCCTCATCGGTCATGAACAGGATGATCTCGGAGCGCGACTGGGCGCCGATCTGGAGGCCGATCGAGGCCGAGACGGTGTTGTAGTAGTCGACGGTCTGCCCGCTCATTCGCAGGGCGCCTTCGCCGTACTCGCCGCCGATCCCGAAGCCGGCTTTGACCACGCTCGGAAAGATCAGCACGCCCTTGGCCTTGGCGGCGAGCTCCCGGCCCGTCGGGACCTCCTCGTAGAAGCGGGTCAAGGCGGCATCGACCTCGGCGTCGATCTCCTCCGCCGATGCGGCTGCCGCGGGCAGGGGCGAAAGCGGCCCGAGTGACAGGCCAAGGATGAGCAATGAAGCGAACATGGTGAGGTTGATGGGGCGCATCTCGACTTCCCGAGGTTGCCGTTGCCGATACCGGGGCCGCGCACGCTGCGCGCTCGCCGGCAATGGCCCGTGGGCGGGTTGAGATTCGACTAAGTTGCGCCGGATTCGGGGCCGGCCTGGCCGGCCCCTTGGGCTGGGCCGGCCAGGCTTGCCTGCGTCACGAGCGGCGGGTCCGGCAGACTTTCGGCGCGACGCCGCCGCAAGGCGTCATGACCAGGGCGCGTTCACGACCCGCCGCCACCGCCCGCGCCTGGGTTGTCCTTGGCGTTGCCGTTGTGGCGATCGGAATGGTGATCATGGCCGTGGTCCCGATCGTGGCCGCCCGAGCGATGCTCGCCTTTGCCGCCGTGGCCGTGGTGCGCGCTGTCGCCATGGCGACCGGCACCCCGATGGTCGCGGTCGTGACTCCCATGGCCGTTCGAGCCGCGATCGTTGTCGCGGCCGTGATCGTGACTCCCATGGCCGCCATCGTTGTCGCGGCCGTGATCGTGGCTTCTATGGCCGTTCGAACCGCGATCGTGACCGTGGCCGCGATCGTGGTCGCCCTTGCCGGCGCCATCGTGGCCCCCTGGGTCGCCGCCGCCGGAGCCGCTGCCGCCCGGGTCGTCAGGTTGGGACGCGTTGCCACCGAAGCCGTTGCCACCGGCACTCGCGCCGCCGGATCCTGACCCCCCCAGGCTGCTGACGCTGCGCGAGGAGCCGCCTCCCGCGGGATCAGCGCGATCGGCCGCGCCGCCGCGGTTGTTATCGTCGTACCGAGGGGCGCAGCCGCGTGAGATTGCTGCCCGCTGCTGATGGCTCATGGCGGTGATTTCGCCATTGGGACAGACCGACCCGTCGAGAGCGCTGGCGCTTCCGCTGACCGTCATGAGGAGGGCGGCGACACCAGCCGTGCGCATCCAAAGCATGTTTCGAGACTTCCCCAGAACTGAGCGCCTGTGTTGGCGCTGTCAGGGCCGACAATATCTAAAATACTTGGCAAAATTCAACGAAAATCGTGGCAAAAATGATAGATTCTTGATTTTTTATTATGATTAATCGCGTTAACTTTAACAAAATCGCGTATGCGTTATTTTGATCTAGGCAGAATGATTATCAAAAGTAGTGCGGTCTCAAGCGCATCACCGGCGCCGAAGGCTCGAGTGCTTGCGCGACACTACGCGTCTGACTCACGGGGTGCGCTGTGGCGGCGATGGCTTGGCCGCGACGGGGCCTGAATTTGGCATTTGCCAAACGCTTTCGCCCGTTGGACGATAGCGGGCCGGCGATCGCCCGGACGAGGGGCGGCACGGCTGAGCCATAGGGAGGCACTAGGATGTCATCAAGCATTGGACCCGCCTCGATCGCGGGCCTTTTCCTGTTGGCAGCGGGCGCCGCGCAGGCCGCGCCGCTGCAGTCGGTCGGCTCCGGCGAGGGCTTCGTCGACATCGTCGCCTGGCCCGGCTACATCGAGCGCGGCGAGACCGACCGCGCCTATGACTGGGTCACGGGATTCGAGAAGAAGACCGGCTGCAAGGTCCGCGTCAAAACCGCCAACACCTCCGACGAGATGGTGGCGCTGATGAACGAGGGCGGCTTCGACCTGGTGACCGCCTCGGGCGATGCCAGCCTGCGCCTGGTTGCAGGCAAGCGGGTACAGGAGATCAACACCGACCTGATCCCGAGCTGGAGCAAGATCGACCAGCGTCTGCAGAACGCGCCCTGGCACACGGTCGACGGCAAGCACAACGGCGTGCCCTATCAGTGGGGCTCGAACGTCCTGATGTACAACACCAAGGTGTTTCCGAACCCGCCCACCAGCTGGAGCGTGGTCTTCGAGGAGCAGACGCTGCCCGACGGCAAGTCGAACAAAGGGCGGATCCAGGCCTTCGACGGGCCGATCTACATCGCCGATGCCGCGCTCTACCTGATGCACCACAAGCCCGAGCTCGGCATCAAAGATCCGTATGAGCTCAACGAGGACCAGTACAAGGCAGCGCTCGAGCTGCTGCGTCAGCAGCGCGCGATCGTCAACCGTTATTGGCACGACGCCTTCGTCCAGATCGACGATTTCACCAATGAGGGCGTCGTGGCCAGCTCGTCCTGGCCGTTCCAGGTCAACATTCTGGTCTCCAAGAGCCAGCCGATCGCGAGCGTGATTCCCGAGGAGGGCGCCACCGGCTGGGCCGATACCACGATGATGCACGCCGAGGCGCCGCATCCGAACTGCAGCTACATGTGGATGGAATGGACGCTCGCCTCGAATCTGCAGGGCGACCTCGCCGCCTGGTTCGGCTCCGTGCCGGTGGTGCCGGCGGCCTGCGAGGGCAACGCGCTGCTCGGGCCCGACGGCTGCAAGACCAACGGCCAGGAGAACTTCGACAAGATCCACTTCTGGCGGACGCCGGTCGCGAAATGCGAGCAGGGCGAGTGCGTGCCCTATTACCGCTGGGTCACGGACTACATTGCCGTCCTTGGCGGTCGCTGAGCCCGGTGGCACTCGGGGCGGAGGGCAGGCGCAGGCCTCGCCGGCCATGCAGCCGGCCGTCCGCTTCGAACGCGTGAGCCGCCACTTCGGCGACATCCGGGCGGTCGACGGGGTGAGCTTCGAGGTTCGGGACGGCGAGTTCTTCGCCATGCTCGGACCTTCGGGCTCCGGCAAGACCACGTGTCTGCGGCTGATCGCCGGCTTCGAGGAGCCCGATCGCGGCGAGATCGCGCTCCATGGCCGCAGCGTGCTCGGCGTGCCGCCCTACGACCGCAATATCAACACGGTCTTCCAGGACTACGCCCTGTTCCCGCACATGCGGGTGCTCGACAACGTCGCCTATGGTCTGATGGTGCGGGGGGTGGGCAAGTCCGAACGGCACCAGCGCGCCGAGGCGATGCTCGAGCTGGTGGCGCTCGGCGGCCTGGGCCACCGTCGGCCGGGGGAGCTCTCGGGCGGCCAGCGCCAGCGGGTGGCGCTCGCCCGCGCACTGATCAATCAGCCGGAGGTTCTGCTGCTCGACGAGCCGCTGGGCGCGCTCGATCTCAAGCTGCGCCAGCAGATGCAGAGCGAGCTCAAGGCGTTGCAGCGCAAGGTCGGCATCACCTTTCTCTACGTCACCCACGACCAGGAGGAAGCCCTGGGCATGAGCGACCGGCTCGCGGTGTTCAACGACGGTCGGATTGAGCAGATCGGCACGCCCGAGGCGATCTATGAGCACCCGGCGACAGCCTTCGTCGCGGGCTTCGTCGGCGCGTCCAACATCGTCGACGCCACGACCGCCGGGCGGCTCTGCGGTCGTGCTCAGGCGTTCTCGCTGCGCCCGGAGCGCATCCGGGTCCTCGCGCCAGGCGCGCGGAGCGCCGACGGTGCGGCGGCCGACCACAGCGTCGAGGGCACCGTGGTGAACGTGCAGTATCACGGCGCCAGCACCCGGCTCGAGGTCGTGCTCGATGGCGGCGGCCTGCTGATCGCCGATCGGCCGAACGACGCTGCGCCCGGGATCCGACCGGAGGCGGGGGGGCGGGTCCGGCTCGCCTGGTCGGTGAACGCGATGCAGCCGCTCGGCGATGGAGCCAGCCCGTGAGCGTTGCCGCGGCCGATCTGCCACTCGCCGGCGCCTGGCCGCGCCAGACGGCGGCGCGCCGGCTCTCGACCTTTCTCTATCGACGCGGCGGCTTGTTCACGCTCGCCCTCCTCCTGCCGCCGCTCCTCTGGCTCGGCGTCGTCTATCTGGGCTCGCTGTTCTCGCTCCTGATCCAGAGCTTCTTCTCGTTCGACGGCTTCACCGGCCAGATCGTCTACCAGCTCACGCTCGCCTCCTACGTCGAGCTGCTCACCAACCGCGCCAATCTGGACATCATCCTGCGCACCGCGAGCATGGCGGCCGCGGTCACCCTGGGAGCGGCGCTGATCGGCTTTCCGATCGCCTACGTGATGGCGCGCTACGCCACCGGCCGCGCCAAGGCTCTGTTCTACCTCGCGGTCATGCTGCCGCTCTGGTCGAGCTATCTGGTCCGGGTCTACGCCTGGAAGCTGATCCTGGCCAAGGAGGGCATCGTCAGCTGGGCGTTCGCCGAGGCCAAGCTGAGCTGGCTGCTGGATGGCGTGCTGGCGCTGCCGGTGATCGGCGGGCCGTCGCTCTCCGTCTCCTATCTCGGCATGTTCCTGGTGTTCACCTACATCTGGCTGCCGTTCATGATCCTGCCGACCCAGGCAGCGCTCGAGCGGGTGCCGAAGAACCTGATCGAGGCGTCGGCCGATCTCGGCGCGAGGCCGCAAATGACCTTTCGCACGGTGATACTGCCGCTCGCCTTCCCGGGGCTGGTCGCCGGCTCGATCTTCACCTTCTCGCTGACGCTCGGCGACTACATCATCCCCTACATCATCGGCACCTCGCGCTTCTTCATCGGCCAGGCGGTCTACGTGCAGCAGGGCACGGCCGGCAACATCCCGCTCGCCGCCGCCTTCTCGGTGGTGCCGATCGTGATCATGGCGATCTACCTGAGCATCGCCCGACGGCTCGGGGCGTTCGATGCGCTCTGAGGGGCGCCCCACCCCGCTCGGCCTCAAGCTCGCCGCCGCGGCCGGGCTCCTCTACCTGCACGTGCCGATGGCCTTCATCCTGCTCTACGCCTTCACGACCGAGGACAAGAGCTACCAGTTTCCGCCGCCCGGTCTGACGCTGCAGTGGTTCGCCATCGCCTTCGAGCGGCAGGACATCTGGGACGCGATCGGGCTCTCGGTCCGCGTCGCGCTGGTCTCGACCGCGACCGCGATCCTACTCGGCACGCTCGCCGCGGCCGCGCTCTATCGCGCGCGCTTCTTCGGCCGCGAGGCGATCACGCTCCTGATCATCCTGCCGATCGCGCTGCCCGGCATCATCACCGGCATCTCGCTGCGCGCGGCGATCAACCTCGCCAGCATCCCATTCAGCTTCTGGACCATCGTGATCGGTCATGCGACGTTCTGCGTCGTGGTGGTCTACAACAATGTGATCGCGCGCTTTCGCCGGACCTCGGGCTCGATCATCGAAGCCTCGATGGACCTGGGCGCGGACGGCTTCCAGACCTTCCGCCACATCGTTCTGCCGAACATCGCGACGGCGCTGCTCGCGGGCGGCATGCTCGCCTTCGCGCTGAGTTTCGATGAGGTGATCGTCACCACCTTCACCGCCGGCCAGCAGACGACGCTGCCGATCTGGATGCTGACCGAGCTGGTCCGCCCGCGCCAGCGGCCGGTGACCAACGTGGTCGCGGTGTTCGTGATCGCCGTGACCTTCGTGCCGATCCTGATCGCTTATTACGCCACGCGCGGCACCGAGACGGTGGCCGGCAGCGGCAAGTAACCGGAGAAGCGGAGGCAAGGGCCATGCAGACCAGGATGCTGATCGGCGGCGAATTCGTGGACGGCGAGGGACAATCCGAGGCGATTCTGAACCCCGCGACCGGCGAGACGATCACGACCATCAACGAGGCCTCGAAGGCGCAGCTCGAGGCGGCCGTGCAGGCGGCGACCGATGCGTTTCCCGCGTGGTCGGCGACCACCCCCGCCGAGCGCTCGCTGCTGCTCCTGAAGCTCGCCGATCGGATCGAGGCCGAGGCGGAGGCGTTCGCGCGGCTCGAGTCCAAGAACTGCGGCAAGCCGCCGGCCCGCGCGCTCGCGGACGAGCTGCCGCCGATCGTCGACTGCTACCGCTTCTTCGCCGGCGCCGCGCGCTGCCTGCCCGGCAGCGCCGCGGGCGAATACATGAAAGGCTTCACCAGCATGATCCGGCGCGATCCGGTGGGCGTCGTCGCCTCGATCGCGCCCTGGAACTATCCCCTGATGATGGCCGCGTGGAAGCTCGCCCCGGCGCTCGCGGCGGGCAACACCGTGGTGATCAAGCCGTCGGAGCAGACCCCGCTCACCACCTTGAAGCTCGCCGCGATCATGGCCGAGATCTTGCCGGCAGGCGTGGTCAACGTCATCCTCGGCCAGGGCGAGACGGTCGGCGCGCCGCTGGTGTCCCATCCCGGCGTCCGCATGGTCTCGCTGACCGGCGACGTCGCGACCGGAAAGAAGGTGCTCGAAGCGGCCGCCTCGAGCTTGAAGCGCACCCATCTGGAGCTCGGTGGCAAGGCGCCCGTGATCGTGTTCGACGACGCCGATCTCGAGGCGGTGGTCAACGGCCTGCGCATGTTCGGCTTCTACAACGCCGGCCAGGACTGCACCGCCGCCTGCCGGATCTATGCCGGGGCAAAGATCCACGACCGGCTGGTCGCCGACCTCGCCGGGGCGGCCTCGACCATCCGCTACGGCGACCCATCCGGTGAGGGTATGGACATCGGCCCCCTGATCAGCCAGGCGCAGCGCGAGCGAGTCGCGGGCTTCGTCGAGCGGGCGGCGGCTCTCAGCCACATCGAGATCGCGACCGGCGGCAACCCCGGCTCCGGCGGTGGCTTCTTCTACCAGCCCACCGTGATCGCGGGCGCCCGGCAGGAGGACGAGATCGTGCGCAAGGAAGTGTTCGGGCCGGTGGTCTCGGTCACGCGCTTCTCCGATGTCGATCAGGCGATCAAGTGGGCCAACGATTCCCAGTACGGCCTCGCCTCCTCGGTCTGGACCAGGGACGTCTCGAGGGCGATGAAAGTGGCGGCGGCGCTGCAGTACGGCTGCACCTGGGTCAACACCCACTTCATGCTGGCCAACGAGATGCCGCACGGCGGCATGAAGCAGTCCGGCTACGGCAAGGACATGTCGCTCTATGCGCTCGAGGACTATACGGTCGTGCGACACGTGATGGTCGCGCACTGAGGCAAAGTCAGAGCTCGCTGAGCTTGACCAGGGCGTCGCGCGCCCGGATGCGATCGATCGGCCGGCCGTCCCGGATCAGCTTCTGACCGGTCAGGAAATCGGCGCCGCGATTGATGCAGTCGATGGCGCGAAGACGGCCATCGCGGAGGTGCAGGCAGGAGAAGCTGCGGCTTGCCGGATCGCCGCGCAGCAGGTGCTCATCTTCTGGGTTTGCGACGCCCGCGATCTGCAGCTTGAGGTCGTACTGATCGGACCAGAACCAGGGCACCTCGGCATAGTGATGGGGCCGGCCGGCGATCGCCGCGGCGACCGCCTTGGCCTGAGCCTGGGCGTTGTGCACTGATTCCAGGCGCAGACGAACGCCGAACAGCGGGTTCGGATGGTTGGTCACGTCGCCCGCGGCGAAGATCGCGGGATCGCTGGTCCGGCCGAACTCGTCGACCAGGATGCCATTCTCGACCGCCAGCCCCGCGTCTCTCGCCAGCTCGTCGTTCGGCGCCGCGCCGACGCCGATCACCACGAGGTCGGCTGGCCAGCTCCGACCATCGGCGGAGGCGACCCCTTCGATTGCGCTCTCGCCCGCGAGCGCGCTCACCGCGACGCCGGTCAGGATCTCGACGCCATGCGCGGCGTGCTCGCGGGCGAAGAAGTCCGAAACGGGCGGCGCCACCACCCGGTTCATCACCCGATCCAAAGCCTCGAGCACCAGGACCGCGCAGCCGAGCTTCGAGAGGCTCGCCGCGATCTCGAGGCCGATGTAGCCGCCGCCGATGATCACCGCCTTGGCGCCGGCCCGCGCGGCCGACCGGATTCGTTCCGAGTCGCCGAGCGTGCGCAGGTAGAAGACGCCCTCGAAATCTTCGCCCGGCAGCCTGAGGCGCCGCGCCCGGGTGCCGGTGCAGATCAGCAGAACGTCGTACGCCAGCTCCCGATCGGCAGCGACGACGGCGCGCCGGTCCGGCAGGATGCGATCAACCCGGGCGCCGAGGCGCAGATCGATCGCGCTCTTGGCGTAGTAGGCCGGGGAGCGGATGTAGGTGCGCTCGAGCGGCATCTCGCCGCTCATGTACGCCTTGGACAAGGGGGGCCGCTGATAGGGCGGCTCACCCTCCTCGCCCAACAGGATGACCTCGCCGGCAAAGCCCGCCTGGCGCAGGCTGATCGCGACCTGCGCGCCCGCCTGCCCCGCGCCGATGATGACCACGCGCTCCGTCATTGCCGATCTCTGACATGGCGCGGCGCGCCGGGCAACCCGAGCTGACGGCCCGGCTCATGAGACCAGGGAGCGCATCCAGGCGCAGAAGGCGACAATCGCCGGCAGGCGCGGATGCTCGGGCATGTGGACCAGATAGTAGCCGTAGCCCGGCAGGGAGAGATCGTGCGCCTTGACGAGCGCCCCGCTCTGGAGCTCGTGGCTGACCACGACGTCGCTGCAGATGGCGATGCCCTGGCCCGCAACGACCGCTTCGATCGCGTGCAGCTCCTCCCGGAAACTCAGATCCCAGACCTCGGTTACCTCGGGCAGCGCGGGATCGACCGAGCGCGCAGTCGTCAGCCATCGATGCCAGGTCGGTCCTCTCAGGTCCCAGTTCGCCCAGTCGTAGTGGATCAGGGGATAGTGCAGCAGGTCCGCGGCGCGTCTGATCGGGTGGGCGCCGCGCGCCAGCAGCTCCGGGGCACACATCGGGAAGAACACATCGCGGCAGATCTCCTGTGCCGGCAGATCCGTCGGCATGCCGTAGGCGTAGCGGATCGCCACATCGGCATCGCCGGCGCGCAGATCGAGCACCGCATCGGTGCCGATCACATCCAGCGGGAGCTCCGGATGCGCGGCGCGCCAGCGCGGCAGTCGCGGGACCAGCCACCGGCCGGCAAAGGCATTCGGGCTGGTCACCCGCAACGGGCCCTCCCGGGAGGCCTCGGTGACCGATGCGATCGCGCTCGCGAAGGCGTCGAGACCGTTGCGCAGCACCGGGAACAGCCGCTCGCCGCCGCTGGTCAGCCGGAGCGGGCGCGGCCGCCGCTGAAACAGGGCCCGGCCGCAGATCTCCTCCAGCAATCGGATCTGGTGGCTGATCGCGGTCGGCGTCACGCCGAGCTCCGCCGCCGCCGCTTTGAAGCTCAGATGCCTCGCGGCGGCCTCGAAGGCCCGGAGCGACGCGAGCGGCGGCAACCTTCTCATGCGCCTTCCGGGTGAATTCAGCTCAGCTACCAAGTGAGATATTCGATTTTGACACGAGGGGAAGCCCCGTGAAACCATGATCGCCTGAGGAAATGCAGATGAACGGGGCAGCTTCGCTCATCCGAAGCGCAACCGATCGGAGGCGCCGATGACCATGCCAAGGCCTGCGGCGGATGCCCAGAGCGAGCGAAGCCTGCGCGCATCCGACGTCGCGCAATTCAGGAAAAGCCTGCGCGGCGATCTGGTCCTTCCGGACCACCCGGACTACGAGGCCGCGCGCAGGGTCTGGAACGGCGTGGTCGACCGGCGCCCGGCGATCATCGCCTGTTGCACCGGGCCGGACGACGTGATCGCGGCGGTCAGCTTCGCTCGGGCGCAGGATCTGCAGGTCGCGGTACGGGGCGGCGGCCACAACCTCGCCGGCCACGGTCTGCGATGGCGGCCTCGTGATCGATCTGTCGCGCATGAAGGGAATCGAGGTCGACCCCGAGCGACGCGTCGCGCGCGCCGAAGCGGGCCTCAATCTTGGCGAGTTCGACGCCGCGACCCAGGCTTTCGGTCTGGCCACGACCATGGGCATCAACAGCGACACCGGGATCAGCGGCCTGACCCTGGGCGGCGGGTTCGGCAAGCTGGGTCGCAAGTACGGTCTGGCCTGCGACAACCTCCTGGCGGCCGAGGTCGTGACCGCCGACGGCCGGCTGCTGACCGCGCGCGCCTCGGAGAATCCCGATCTGTTCTGGGGCATCCGGGGCGGCGGCGGCAACTTCGGCATCGTCACCGCGTTCGAATACCGGCTTCATGCGGTCGGCCCCAAGGTGCTGGCTGGTTCCGTGGTCTATGATTACGCGCAGGCACGGGACGCGCTCCGCTATTACTACGACTTCTCAAGCACCGCTCCGGACGAGCTCAGCGCAGATGCGGCGCTGATGACGATGCCCACCGGCGAGCGGGTCTTCGGCATCTCGCTCTGCTACAGCGGCCCGCTCGACGGGGGCGAGCGCGTGCTCGAGCCGCTCCGAGCCTACGGCAGGCCGCTCGAGGCGCGGATCGCCCCGATCCCCTATCTTCAGGTGCAGTCCGCCGGTGACAGCATCTTTCCCCGCGGCCGCCGCTACTACTGGAAGGCGCAGTTCCTGCGCGAAATCAGCGACACGGCCATCGACACCTTGCTCGAGGTCTATGCGACGGCGCCGTCCCCAACGTCGCTGGCGGTTCTGCAGCAGGTCGGCGGCGCGATCTCGCGAATCCCGACGTCCGATACCGCCTACGCCCAGCGGGACGCCGCCTACGACTGCTTTCCAATCTCGATCTGGGACGATCCGGCGGAGGACGAGGTAAACGTACGGTGGGCGCGCGCGTTCTGGACGGCCATGCGGCCCTTCTCGACCGGCGGTGTCTATGTCAACAACCTCGGCGACGAAGGCGAGGATCGGGTCCGCTCGGCCTTTGGCGACAACTACGACCGGCTGGTCGCGCTCAAGAACAAGTACGACCCGACGAACCTCTTCCAGCTCAACCAGAACATCCGGCCGACTACCCGATAGCAGGGGCGTTCCGCGGATCAGTCACCCGGAGGATCAATCGCGTTGCCGGCGGCGTCCAGCGGCGCGGCGACCACGTCGCCAGCGACCGGCACTATCCGCGCGACATCGGCGGTGACCCGGAACGGCAGAGCGATCGCGCCGCAGCCATTCAGCGCGGCACAGATCAGGAGCACAAACAGAGCACGCATCGTTCTCTCTCCTCGCCTTACCTCCACGGCTGACCAGAGGGCGGCGCGGCGCCAGCGAACTACGAGCGCTCGGGCGGCGTGATCGACAGCTTCGGCTGGGTATCCTGATCGACAATAGTGATGTAATCCCGGCCCTGAGCGTCGGTGATCACCAGGCGCACTGGCCCGCCGTTCTGATGGTTCTTCCACATCTCGTAGATCGCGACGGCGGTCGTCAGGTGGACGTCGCGACTGCCGTTGATCAGCCATTCGGTGGTCGGCATCACGCGCAGGAGGTCCGCTTCGGGCTGCTCGACCTTCTTCGCCATGGGGTAACCGTTGTCAGCGTCGATGCTTGCAAGCAGTCGATTAAAGCCCTCGGACCAGCTTAGGAACCCCACGTCCTCGGAGGCCGGG
Organism: Pseudomonadota bacterium; assembly: GCA_046727895.1. Lineage (GTDB taxonomy): Bacteria > Pseudomonadota > Alphaproteobacteria > Geminicoccales > Geminicoccaceae > DATAOG01. The sequence continues at coordinate 21,820 of JBKPDM010000155.1, forward strand.
GCGCCGATGCCGAGTGTGCTGCGCGACACGGGTTCGAGCAGCTCGCCGAAGATCCAGCCCTCCTCGCCGGTGCGCAGCACACGCACCCCGAGCCAGCTGTCGGAGCGACTCAGCTCGATGACCTCATCACCCTGCTGCACGGTCCCGCGCACGTTGCTCTCGTTGGACGGGCCGGCGCGCAGGTTGACCGTTTCGGCGTGTGCCACCCGGTGGATGTCGCCGGGTGCGGCAACCGCTGGCGCTGCGCCCACAATCACCAAGGCCAGCGCCAGAACAGGGAACCGCCGCTCGATCCTCGCGAACATCGCCGTCTCCATAGGCAGATCTGTCAAGGATTCAACTCAGAAGCGGCCGTGGGGTTCCATGGCCGGCCGGGACACTGCCCCGTTGGCCCCGGCGGTCAGCCCGTCCCGGCTCGGGCTCGTCGAGCGAGCCCTGCCGCCAGGACGTGGATGCGGAAGGGCTGCCCGGCTCGCCGGTGACTCGATCACCGCCCTCGCACACGATGCGCCCGAGGGCGGTCTGCCGGAATCGGCATCGGGACCCACCACGTCAGGGCAGCGCTCAAGGTGATGACTTTGCAGACCGACCAGAATAACGCGCGCGGAAGGCGCAGCTGATGCGCGTGGGCGGGTTTCGGACGGTCCGTGTCAAGGCGTCGATGATCCAGGAAAGCCGGCCCATGCTGACGGGGTGCAAGCGGCGCCTGTTCACCCTCGCTCCAGTTTACGCGAGACTTGCCTGGCTTCGAGCAAGCACTGATCAATCGACCTCCATCGTCGACGGAACAAACGGTCAAGTCGATCCGTTAACACATCAAGCAGTCCTCTATGGAGGGGATCAAGTAATGTCTCCCTCGCGCTTGCTGCGCCCGCAGCTGCGCAGGATCAGGCCAAGCCGCTTGACACTGGGCAGGAGGCCAACCAACAGCTCGAACAGGCTCAGCAGCCTGTGCAGCAGAAGAGCGGCACGCCGGCTGAGCAGGCGACCGAGCCCGCGCCGCCGTCCGTGACTGCGGGGGATCAGCCCGCGGCACAATCGGCGGACCAGGAGGCCGCCGCTGAGGAGGAAGCAACGCCGCCCGCGGACATGAAGTTCCTCGAGGTCCAGGACGAGGCCCAGTTCCTGGCCGACGACGAGGTGATCGGCAAGGACGTGGTGAACGTCATGGACGAGCAGGTCGGTACGATCGCCGATCTGGTCATGGACCAGGAGCAGAAGCTGGTGGGCGTCGTGCTGTCGGTCGGCGGCTTCCTCGGCCTCGGCGAGAAGTGGGTCGCCATTCCGGTTGAGCAGATCCAGTTCCCGACGGGCGATCAGCCGGCTCGATTGTTGGTCGTGGTGACCGAGCAGCAGCTGGAAAACGCCCCCGACTTTGTGACCCGGGCCGCGGTCGAAGCGCAGCAAGCGGCTGAGCGGGCACAGCAGCAGGCGATGCAGCAACAGCAGCAGATCCCGCCGCCCACGACCACCAACCAGTAGCGGTCGGGATGCGTCGGACCGGAGCCGCTCTCCGGTCCGGCGGCCTTAGCGGTGCCCATGTGTTCGGTACGGAGGCCCGATCCGAGGAGCGGGCTGGAGCCTACCAGAATCATGGGAGCGTGTGCGGCTCAATGGAGAGAGTGACATGTCGCCCTATACCGCACTACCCAAGGTGGTTGCACTAGCGCTACCGATGACGCTTGGCGTTTGGACCGTGCAGGCGGCCGACATTATCCAGACCGCGCAGCAGGACGGCCGGTTCAATGACTTCCTGCAGATGCTTGAGGCCGCGGGCATGGCCGAGAAGCTCCGCGGCGAGGGCCCGTTTACGGTCTTCGCCCCGACCGATCAGGCAGTTGGCCAGCTGCCCCCGGGCACGCTCGACCGGCTTCTGGCGCCGGAGAATCGTGAGCCACTCGAGGTGGTAGTCGAGTCGCACATAGTCGCGGCCGCAGCGATTCACGCGGGCGATTTCTTGGGCCGGGCCGTCGAGGTCCCGACGCTCGGCGGCGGTGCGCTCGCGATCGATGGCACAACCGGGGTCATCTTGTTGGTCCCGATCGGGGTCACGATCACAGAGGTCCAGGGGCAGGCGGTGATGGAAGAATTGGTCGACGCACTACGGGGTCCCGTCGCCGATGCAGTTCGCCCCACGGCCCTCGCCGTGCAGGAGATGCGCGCGGCGACGGTGGTCGAGCCCGATATCGAGGCCGACAACGGCGTGATCCACGTGATCGATTCGGTCCTTCTGCCCCCGGAGGTACTGTGGTCGTCCTGAGCAAGGCCGAGGTTCTGTTCGGTTCGACACGCAGAGCGGTCGAGGGCAGCGGGCCGCCCGGTGCGCGTGCCGGCGCGCTCGGCGTGCTTGTGGCGATCCGATGTGGTCGCCTGCCGGCGCCGGCGTTGCATCAGCTCAGCTCGCGAATCTCGGGCTGGACGAGCGCATCGCGCACGGTTCATCACTTCCGCCAGGGAAGAGTCTGCCTCCGCGCCTTGTTTGACTCTCTGAGAAGCTACGCGCGGGCGCAATCACGGCTCGTGAATTAGGCCTCGTCTGCATGTGGCAGGGCTGATCTCCCAGTGATGCCCTGATCTCGCGCCTACGCTAAGTCGCGTCCCGATCCGGGCAACGCCACTCCCAACCGAGCAATAGACAGGAACTCCCATTGCGCAGCCACGTCACAGCTAAGCCCCCGCTGAGCTACCCGTGAGCAAGCTCGGAGCAATGCATGGCGGTTTCAGCACCCAGGCGCAAAAGTGCCCGCATCCAGCCTCAGCTGGCGGACGTGGACACCTTCGGAGCCCCTTTGCTGGTCATGTGCTGATCGGCCAGATCGCGGACTTCTACGGCCTTCCTGTCCCCGAGGCCGAGAAGGTGAAGCCGGTGGGGGACTTCATTGCTGACCGCTTGCCCGCAACACCAGCGGCGGGCGACCGCATCGGGATTGGAATGATCAGGCTTGTTGTCCATGATGTGAATGCCGACCGGATCACCCGCGTCGGGCTCAAAGTTTAGTTTTGGAGCGCTAGAATTCCGGCACAGCCTATCCCGAAGGTAGATCTCATCGCGGCCTTGCGGGAGTGTCTGCCATGCTCGAGCATGCATTCAGCCAGATCAGCCTGCTCCATCCGCTCGATTTTCAGCTCGGTCTCGGCGCGGCGGCGATGGCGGCTTACGCCTACAAGCGGTTTGGCACACCGAGCACGATCCGCTCGACCACGACCGCACTCAGATATCACACCTCCGCCGGGTTATATTATCTGATGACGTTGTCCATCTATTTCACGTTGGCGTTGTCGCCAGAGATGTGCAGTTTCCTTGCGACCGCCATGGGTGTCGACACCGTCCTCGGCATGCCGACGCTCGCGCTCGTCGAAGGGCTGAAAAAGCTGTCACCCGCTCTGCTCGCGGTCATCTTCATCACCGTGGTGCTGCCGACTTTGCCGTTCGCCAAGCAGGTCGATGGCGCTTTGCGCCGCAGCTTCCAGAGGATGGCGCGGATCCCGAACGAGGTGCGTCGATTGAGCGGACGGCTGAAGAGCGCGTCCTACGACCTCACGCCCGAGCGGCGCGCAGCCGTCCTGGACTACCTCGATGCCAACGGCTTCGCCGCGATTGACGGCCAGGGCAACCAGGAGTGGCAGCTCTGGCTCAAACTCACCAACCTCGTTCTGATCGTCAGAGACTGGAAGACCAGCGGGCGCTTCGGCGACTTCGTCGACGACTACCAGACCGAGCTGCAGGCGATTCTCGACTCCTACGACGCCAAGCGGCCGCTCGCGCTCGAGTACTTCAGGCTGACCGGTCCGGCCTGGCTGCCGCCGGGTCTCGCCGACAGAGCCGACCGCGCGCACTTCGAGACACGACTGGACTCGCTGCTCAAGCGCTATCGGCGCATTTTCGTTGCGCAGTGCGACGACCTGCTGGAGCGAATCTGCGATTTCGTCGGCCGGGCGATCCTGCATTGCAACTCCACCGAGCGGGCGCGGCTCAAGAGCATGGCCGCGCTCGGCTTCCGGCCGGACTTCACGACCAAGCCGACCGCAGATCAGATCGTGCTCGTGTACCTGATCCTGGTGGTCGCGGTCCTGCTGACGCTGTCGCTGTTGTCCGGGCTGTTGCCGGCACCGGCCGGTGCCGCATCGAGCCGCCGCTTCGCCATGCTCCTTCTGATCCCGACGGTGCATTGCCTGGCGATTCTCTGGGCGGTCTATCCGAAGGATGTCTGGGAGGTCTCCAAGGTCTCGGAGGACGGCATCCGCCCCTACCGGTTCTACCTGCTCGCGGGCGGCCTGGCGGCGCTCACGGCGGCGCCCGTGTCCATCGTCCTCTGGTCGGTCCATCTGCAGAGCATCGACCAGGCGATCGGGCGGCTCGCGGTCGGCTGGCCGATCCTGCTGCTGTCCTCCGGCACGGCGGCGTTCACCGCATTCAACCTGGACAACCGCGAGCGGCGACGCCTGCGCTGGCTCGAAGGCGTCGGCCAGGGCGGCGCGCAGATGCTGCTGGCCTTCGCGGTCGCCAAGTTCCTGCTGTTGCCCAACATGAGCGCCGCCGGCCGGCCCATGTGGGATACGGTCAACCTGCTGGGCGTGCCGGCGCCGCTGCTGGCGATGTCGTTCGTGATCGGCTGCGTGATCGGCCTGATCGTGCCCAGCATGTACCGCAGTCGGCGCAGTCGACGCCCCGATCAGGACACCGGCACTGAAGGTGGCGGCCAGAATGCTGTGCCGGCCGAGCCGGCCGCGGGCCCGGCATCATCGGAACCCTCGAACGAGCGCCTGCTTGCCGCGTGACGGAGGCTCAGGGCGCGCGGTCGAGCATGAACGGATCGAGATCCTGGAACGAGGCGCTCCGGCTCGTGAAGGTGAAGGTGCCCCGCTCCTTGATCTCGCGCGCCGCGTCCAGGAGGGCGCCGAGCGCCACCCGCGCAAGCGCCGAGCCGAGGCTGATCCGGCGCACACCGGCGGCAGCGAGCTGCTCGACCGAATGCGGCGCGCTACCGATGCCGGCCAGCACGTTGACCGGCCTGCTGAGGGCGGCACAGACGGTGCGGATCGGCTCGAGCTCGCGCAGCCCCGGCGCGTAGAGCACGTCCGCGCCCGCCGTTTCAAAAGCCTGCAGGCGGTGGATCGTGTCGTCGAGATCGGGCCGCCCGTGCAGGAAGTTCTCGGCGCGGGCGGTAAGCGTGAAGGCAAACGGCAGGGTGTGCGCCGCCTCGGCCGCGGCTGCGACCCGCTCGACCGCTTGCGTGAACTCGTAGATCGGCTGCGCGGGGTCGCCGCTCGCGTCCTCGATCGAACAACCGACGATGCCGGCCTCGGCGGCGAGGGCGATCGTTCGGGCGACCGCCTCGGGTGCGTCGGCGTAGCCGTTCTCGAGGTCGGCCGACACCGGCAAAGGGGTCGCTTCGACGATCGCCCTGGCGTGCGCGAGCGCCTCGTCACGGGTGATCGCGCCGTCGCGCCGGCCGAGGCTGAAGGCGCAGCCCGCACTGGTCGTGGCCAGGGCCTCGAAGCCGAGCCCTGCGAGAATGCGCGCCGTGCCGACGTCGAAGGGGTTGGGAATCACGAAAGCGCCCGGCGGCTCGTGCAACGCACGGAAACGCTCAGCCTTCCCAGTCTGGCTCGAGGTCATGATGGGCTCCACGCTGTTCCGCTTGAGCGTAGGTGGCGAAGGGGTCTGCGGCTAGTGTGGACTCCCGATCAACCACGCCAGCGAGGGAGCGCGGGAGAGCAACATGGC
>JBKPDM010000156.1:0-10174 GCA_046727895.1 Pseudomonadota bacterium
CTCCTGGACTGGCTCGACGTGGCAAACCTCCTGGGCCAGGCGGCCATTCTCTCCCTCTGCTGCATCGTGGCCTTCTACTACAACGACCTCTATGACCTCAGGGTTGTGCGGAGCTTCAGCCAGTTCGCTACGCGGCTGATCCAGGGGCTGGGCGTAGCCCTGGTCCTGCTCGCCGGTTTCTACACGCTCTTCCCGGACATGCGGGCAAGGGACGGGGCGCTCATCACGAGCCTGTTGATGATCGTCGGGCTGCTGCTGCCTATCCGCGCCGTGGGCTACTTCGTCATGCGGCACCGCGCCTTCTCCGACCGCGTGCTCATCCTGGGCACAGGCCCGTTGGCACGGAAGCTCATCGAGGAGATCGAGGCCCGGCCTCACTATCGTTACCGCATAGTAGGGATAGGCGACGACGGCCAAGCATCAGAAGGCGAGCCCCTCAAGTACCCTTTGCTCGGGCCGCTCGAGCGCCTCGACAAGATCGCCGAGCAGGTGCAGGCCGACCGGATCATCGTGGCCCTGGCCGAGCGGCGCGGGCGGATGCCGATGCGCCAGCTTCTCGACGCGGAAGCGCAGGGGATCCTGGTCGAGGACGGCATGACGACCTATGAGCTGTTCACCGGCAAGCTGGCCATCGAGGCACTGTCCCCTTCCTTTCTCGTGTTCTCCCGCGGGTTCAGGAAGACCCCACGCCAGCTCGCCCTCCACCGGGCCGTGAGCCTGGCCGCCGCGGTGGTGGGGCTCGTGGTCACCGCTCCGCTCATGGCCGTGATCGCGCTGGCCATCATGCTCGATTCCCGCGGTCCGGTCTTCTTCATCCACGAGCGCGCGGGATATCGCGGCCACCCGTTCCGCCTCGTCAAGTTCCGCACCATGCGCGGCCGGGTCGAAGCCAGCGATGATGATTCAGTCTGGCACCGCGACGACGAGAAGCGGATCACGCGGGTCGGGCGCCGGCTGCGGAAGCTGCGGCTCGACGAGCTGCCCCAGCTCGTCAATATCCTCAAGGGTGACATGGATCTGGTCGGGCCGCGCCCCGAGATGATCGAGAACATCAAGCTCATGGCGGAGCTGATCCCCTACTATGCCCTCCGCCACGTGGTGCGCCCCGGGCTCACGGGTTGGGCCCAGGTGCGCTACGGCTATTCGCTGAGCCTCGAGCAAGTCACCGAGAAGATGCGGCACGACCTCTACTACATCAAGCACATGTCCTTCTGGCTCGACCTCCGCATCCTCGTGGATACCGCCAAGATCGCGCTCTTCGGGCGCGGAGCCCAGTAGGAATACGGACATGACGGTCGCGATGGTCACATTCTGGGCCTGTCTCTTCCTGGTGGCCCACACCTATCTTCTCTACCCGCTCTTCCTTGTCTTCGCCTCCGCCCTCGTGCAGGTGGGCCGCGACTGGCGTTATCTCAGGACCCGACAGGACCGGCGCCCCCGCACCAACGCGGGTCCGCTCCCGTCCGTGACCCTCATCGTGCCCGCCTACAACGAGGAGGCACGCCTGGCGGACAAGCTGGCGAACCTGCGCGCGCTCGATTACCCGCGGGACCGGCTCGAGGTGATCTTTGTCTCCGACGGCTCGACGGACCGTACCAACGACATCCTCCGCGCGGTTGAGGATACGGCCATTCGGGTCCTCATCCTTCCCGCCCGCTCAGGCAAGTGCAATGCCCTCAATCGCGCCGTGGCCGCTGCGCGCCACGACGTCCTGGTCTTTTCCGACGCGGCCACCCTCTTCGCGCCCGACGCCGTCCGCCGGCTGGTCCGGCACTTCGCCGACGCGCGAGTCGGCATCGTCTGCGGAGCGCTCCAGTTCGAGGCCACGCCCGAGTCCCGCAAGACGGAGGGCGTCTACTGGGGCTACGAGAGCATGCTGCGCCTGATGGAATCGCGGCTCGGTATCACACTGGTGGCGAGCGGCGCCATTTATGCCGTTCGCACGTCGTGTTACCCCCCCCTCCCAGCCGATACCCTGACTGACGACCTGGTGGTGCCGCTGGCCGTCCGCCGCCTCGGCTTCCGCGTGCTGTACGACCCGGAGGCGCGGGCCACCGACTTCGCTGCGTCCAACGTCGCGGGAGAGTTCACGCGGCGGGTCCGCGTGGCGACCGGAAGCTTTCGCTGCCTCCGCGATCTCGTCCGCACCCCCATGGACCCGCTGACCGCCTTCGCCTTCTTCTCGCACAAGCTCCTGCGCTGGGTGCTGCCCTTCCTCCTCGTGGGCCTGCTCGCCAGCAACGTGGCACTCTGGGGAGAGCCGTTCTACCGCGCGGTCCTGATCGCCCAGCTGCTCTTCTATTTGTGGGCAGCGCTGGGGTTCCTCGGCCGGCGCCGCATGCAAGGGATCCGCTACGCCCTCTTCGCCTATTACCTCCTCGCGATCCACCTGGCCTACTTAGTCGGGTTCCTGCACTTCCTGGGCGGGAGGAGGGAGGCCACATGGCAGCGGGTCGCCTGAGCGGCTTCCCCGTGCTCATGTACCACGGTGTCTCTCCAGGCACCGCGGCGCCGGCCGTCCCACCGGCGGAGCTCAAATACTGGGTCGCCGCCCACAAGTTTCGCACGCAACTGGCTGAGATCCACCGCGCAGGTGCCCGCGTGACCGGGCTCGGTGACGCCTGGCACTCCGCGAAGGCTCTCGACGCTCCGGAATCGCCCGTCGTCCTGACTTTCGACGACGGACAGGCGGCCGATTACGAGGCCTCCTTCCCGCTCCTCCTCGAGGCCGGCGCGCGCGCTGACTTCTTCGTGAACACCGCGAACATCGGGAGGTCGGGGTTCCTCAACTGGGGACAGATCGTCGAGATGCAGCGCGCGGGCATGGCCTTCCAGTCCCACAGCCACGACCACGTGGATCTGTCGAGATTACCGGTGCGCGCACTCGAGTACCAGATCCGAGAGTCCAAGCAGCGGCTCGAGGACAGACTCGGCACCGCCGTGGAATTCTTGGCCGCCCCCTACGGGCTGCTCGACCGCCGGGTCGTCGACGTCGCCCGCGAGCAGGGCTACCGCGCCGTCTGCACCTCCCGGGCCTGGCCCGCTCGCCCGGGCGCAGCCACTATCGGGCGGATCGCCATTCATCGCGACACCCGGCCGAGCGGGTTCCGCCGGATCGTGACGCGCCACCCGGTGCCCTATCTGCTGCGTGCCATTCGCGTGGCGCTGATCTACCTCCCGAAGCGCGTGCTTCTCCGCTATCGTCCCCGCCGGCTGGGCGTGCGGGTCCTGGAGGAGCAGGCATGACGCGGATGCGGCGGCTGCGCATATTCGTCCTGATCGACGCCCTGGGTTGGACCTATGTCGAGGACAGCCGCTTCCTCGCCGACCTGCTCCCCCACCGGACTCCGCTGAGGACCTTCCTCGGCTACAGCTCTGGTGCCGTTCCGAGCATTCTGACCGGCGTCCCGCCGGCCCGGCACGGTCACTGGAACCTCTTCTACCGTGATCCGGCTCGCTCGCCTTTCCGGTGGCTGCGGGCGCTCCGCTTTCTCCCGGACGCGGCACTCAACCATCGCGTGACGAGGAAGCTGCTGAAGGAGCTGGGGCGCCGGGTCCTGGGGCTCGGGCCCCTTTTCGAATGCGCCGTGAGCCCGCGCCTGCTGCCCGAGCTCGACTGGATCGAGAAGCGCAACATCTACGCGCCGGGTGGGATCCCGGGCACTCCGTCGATCTTCGATTTCCTCGTCGATCAGCGGACCCCTCACCGCGTCTACTCGTACCATGAGTGGACCGACGCCGAGATTCTTCGCCAGGTCGGCAAGGATATCGAGAGCAGTGACGCCACGTTCTTCTTCCTCTATCTCAGCGAAATGGACGCGCTCCTGCACAGCCAGTGTCAGGACCCGGCTGCGTGGCAGGGGCGCCTCGAATGGTATGCCCAGGGGCTGCGGGAGCTACTGAGCGCGGCCCGGCGTGTCGACCCGGACGCCACCCTGACCGTGTTCTCCGACCATGGAATGACACCGGTCCGTCACCACTACGATCTCGCGACGCACGTGGGCAGGCTCGGCCTCAAGATGCTCGATGATTACCTGGCCGTGTACGACTCGACGATGGCGCGATTCTGGTTCTTCTCACGCCATGCTCGATCGCGGATCGTGGACCACCTGCACACGGTGCCGTGCGGTCGCGTCCTCTCCGACAGCGAGCTGCGGGAGCTCGGTGTCCTCTTCCCCGACCGGCGCTACGGCGAGGTGGTCTTTCTCCTCAAGCCCGGCTGGCTTTTCTCCAACAGCGACTTCAACGGGAACGGCTGGCGGCCCGCCGGCATGCACGGCTACCACCCGGACGATTCCTATTCCGATGGCATCTGCCTCAGCACCCACAAGTCGGAGGTCGAGCTTCACACGATCGCGGATGCCTACCGCTGCATGCGCGAAGCGGTGCCGGCCGTCGCGGCCATGGAGGGGCAGCACGCACCGTGAAGAGGGCCTTGATCACCGGCATCTCGGGGCAGGATGGGAGCTATCTGGCAGAGTACCTGCTGGGCCTGGGCTACGAGGTCTACGGACTGGTGCGGCGCGAGCCAGGGGCACTTCGGCACCTGGAGTCCGTGCGCGAGCGGATCGAGTTTCTCTCCGGCGACATGCGTGACGGGGCCTCTCTCGCCGTGGCCTTCCAGAAGGCGTGGCCCGACGAGGTCTACAACCTGGCCGGCCAGGTGTTCGTCCCCGCGAGCTGGGAGATCCCCGTCGAGACCTTCGACATCAACGTGGGCGGACTTTCTCGCCTCCTGCGCCTGGTTGAGAGCCAGAAGCCCGATACCCGGATATACCAGGCTTCCAGCTCGGAGATGTTCGGCAATGCCAGTGGAGCCTCCAGCGAGACGACCCCCTTGAATCCGACGTCGCCCTATGGCACTTCCAAGATGGCGGCGCACCGCCTCTGCCACGTATACCGCGAGCGCGGCCTGTTCGTCGTCGGCGGCATCCTCTTCAATCACGAATCCCCGCGCCGGGGGCCCGAGATGGTGACACGCAAAATCACCCGGGCGGCCGCCGCCTGGGCCCACGGCGGCAAGACCAAGCTCAAGCTCGGCAACCTGCAGGCCCGCCGGGACTGGGGCTTCGCTGGTGACTACGTCCGGGCCATGCACGCCATGCTCCAGCAAGACGCACCGCGAGACTACGTGGTGGGCACCGGCAAGTCCCACAGCGTCGCCGACTTCCTCGGGCACGTGGTCGCCGAGTTGACCGGGGCCGGATCGCCCGAGGCCGTCACCCATCTGATCCACGACTACGTGGAGCTGGACTCGCGGCTCCTGAGAACGGGAGAGATCCAGGATCTTCGGGCTGATCCGAGCCTCATTCAGAAGGAGCTCGGCTGGAAGCCCGAGGTCGAGTTCCCTGAGCTGGTCCGGATGATGCTCCGGGCAGATATCGAGGCGCTCAAGTGAAGACGGGGCTTCTGTCGGTCCTCTATTTTTCGAACTCCCTCGTCCGAGGCGGCGCTGAGGAGCACGTGCTGACGCTGCTGAGAGGCCTGGACCGGACGGCGTTCCGTCCCTATCTTGTCTGCACGCCCGAGGTCGCCGCAGCCCTTCGCCCGGACCTCCCGGATGACGTGAAGATGATCCCCCTCACGCTCCGCAAACCGGCCCACCTCGGCGCCGCTTTCGAGCTCGCACGAATCCTCCGCTCCCGTCGCATCGACGTGCTCCACTCTCACCTCTTCTACGGCAGCCTCTTCGCCTCGCCCATCGGCTGGCTCTGTCGCGTACCGCTCATCATCGAGACTCCCCACGTGCGGGAGCACTGGCGCACCGGCTGGTTCAAGTCCCGGTACGTGGTAGATCGCCTCGTGGGCCGCTGCGTCGACCGCTACATCGCAGTTTCCGAGGCCAATGCCCGTTACCTGGTCCGGGACAAGGGGCTGCCGCCGAAAAAGGTCATAGTCATCCGGAACGGCTCCGACCTCGGCCGCTTCGATCCGTCCGCTCGGCCTCCGGCGGGCCTCCGAAGCGGCCTCGGCCTCGACGAGCATGACCCGGTGCTGCTGGTGCTGGCGCGCCTGGAGCCACAGAAGGGGCATCGGGTCCTTCTCGATGCCATGGCCGCGATCCTGCGCGAGTTCCCCCGCGCGCGGCTCATTTGCGTCGGCGAGGGCATCCTGCGTCCCGCCCTCGAGGAGCAAGCCGCGCGTCTCGGGCTCACGGAGTCTGTCCGCTTCGTCGGCTATCACGCCAATGTCGGCGACTGGTTGGCGTTGGCCGACCTGACAGTGCTCCCGTCCTTCTACGAGGGGCTCCCCTTGGTGGTCATCGAGTCGCTCGCCGCCGGAAAACCTGTGGTCGCCACGGCTGTGGACGGGACCCCCGAGGTTGTCGTAGATGGCGAGACCGGCCTGACCGTCCAGCCAGGTGATGCCAAGGCACTGGCACGGGCGATCTGTCACCTTCTTGGCGACCCGGACGAGCGTCGTCGGTTAGGCCGCGCCGGACGGAGGTGGGTCGAGCAGGAATACAGCGCCGAGGCACAAATCGCCAGCACGGAGAATTTGTATCGGCAGGTGCGCCTGCCCCGCCCCGCAGATGCGAAAGCGGCGCGGTTGAGCGTGGACGCCGCCACCCTCGGGGCTCGCCGCGGGAACCAGCGGCGGGAGGGACATCGGTGAATTTGCTGGGCTCTCTTGACAGCAGCGAGTCTCTCCAAGCGGGCGCACAAGTTCGGGGCCTCAAAGCCACGATCTGTGACGTCACCGCTCGCCTTTGCGAGGAACGCTTCGGCTCTGATCTGACCGCCCTTGTGCTGACCGGCAGCCTCGCCCGCGATGAGGCAACATTCCTTCGAGATTCCGACAGCTGGACCGTCGCCGGAGACGCAGAGTTCCTTGCCCTTTTTGGCGACGGGTGCCGGCTCCCACGTCGTGTCGACCTCGATAACGTGGCCGGAGCGGCAACGAGCTGGCTAACCGCGCGTGGGACCCGGTGCCAGGTCACGCTGGCGGGCGTGCACACCACTTTCCTGCGCCGACTGCCACCTCTCATCTTCGCGTACGAGCTTCGGGAGTGCGGTCAGGTGATCTTGGGCGATCCTACGATCCTCTCTCTCATCCCATCATTTTCCGCGACGGAAATCTCACGCGAAGATGCCTGGCGCATGCTCGGCAACCGCATCGTCGAGCAGCTCGAGGTGCTGAGTGAGCTCGCCGGTGGGGCGCAGACCCTGTCGCCACGTGCCCATTACCGGACAGTCAAGCTGTACCTAGACATGGCGACCTCGCTCACGGTCTTCGCGGGAATCTATCAGCCCACCTACCGGGCACGCATGGCCGCACTCCGTTCGGCCGCCACAGCTGGGTCGACCACGCGCTGGCCTTTCCCGCCCGACGACTTCCTCAAGGACGTCGCCGCCTGCACAGAGTGGAAGCTCGCCCAGGCTGCTCCGGCCGTCACCGCTGGCGCTGAATTCATGCGCCGGGCTATTGGGTACGCCCGCCAGCTCTGGCGGTGGGAGCTAGCATGGCTCACGGGGCTCGACGAGAACCTCCCCGAGCAGGACCTTCTGGAGGCCTGGATGGCGCGTCAGCCGCGGGGCGCACGCCTCCGGGGTTGGCTGGTCGTACTCCGCGAGGAGGGAGGCTCGAGCAGCTGGAAGAGCCGGTTGCGCTGGGCCTTACGCGCTCTGGGTCCTTCCCCTAGATACGGCGTCTACCAGGCCGCTGCCACCCTACTGTTCTCGCTGGCAAACGCCGATGGGCCGGCGCATCCCGCCTGGAGTCAAGACTGGGCCGCCGTCGGGCACACCCTCCCTGTCGAGGCGCCGAGGTCCTCTTCTTGCGCCCCGGCCTGGCGTAGCCTGGGCAGGAATATCCTCTGGAACTACCATCACTTCCTCACCGGAACGCGCGCATGACGTCCAACGCTTACGAGATCGAACCACTCCCAGCGATCGAGATCGCTCGGTGGGACGATCTGATCGCTCCTTATGCGAGCCGAACCTTGTTCCACCGGCGGACTTGGCTCGACTACCTCGAAGCCAGCCAGAACATCTCAGTGCGCCAGTGGCGAATTTCGGACCACGGACGCCTGGTCGGCTACTTCTGCGGTGGGCTCATGAAGAAGGGGCCCTTCAAGATCCTCGGGAGTCCGCTCCGGGGCTGGGGCACCAACTTCATGGGGCCCGTGGGCGATGTTTCGCTTTCATCGCCCGCGTTCCTGGCCGGCCTCGAGGAGCTCGCACGTCGGGAGTCTTTGTCCATGGTCGAGTTGGAGAGCCGCGCGCTCGACGCGGCTGCACTCTCCGCCGATCGCTATGAACCGACCACGACGGCCACCTTCGTGGTCGACATCACCCCGGGCAATACCGAGCTAATGTGGCGGCGGCTCGACTCGACGCGCCGCAGTGGCATCCTGAAAGCGCAGCGCCGCGGCATCGTCGTGGAGCAGGCACACGATGCAGCCATTGCGGACGAATTCTACGACCAGTACCTCGAGGTGATGCGCGAAAAGGACCTCCTGCCACCCTATCCGCGCAGCCGACCAAAGCTGCTTTTCCATCACCTGGCGGGCGTCGGACTCCTCATCGCCCTACGCGCCCGCAATGCGAACGGTGACGTCGTGGCCACGGGCCTGTTCCCGCATGACGACACGACGCTGTACTTCTGGGGTGGCGCCAGCTTCTCCGAGGGCTACACGACCAGCGCGAATGAGTACCTGCAGTGGACCGCGATGACCCTCGGCGCGGACCGTGGTTTGCGCAGCTACGACATGTGCGGGAACGGCCTCTTTAAGAAAAAGTTTGGCGGGGAGTTGCGCGAGGTCCGGAGGTGGAGCAAGTGCTATTCGCGCACCGCCCACTGGGGGCGCAAGGCGTACGAATTTGTTTTCCACCAGCGTCTCAAACTAAAGGCGCAGGTGCAGCGAGCCTTCTCTGCGCCGCGTGCGTGAGCCAGAACCCATGGAGAGCAGCCGTTCCGAACGCAACATGAAGAGCCGCGTCGTGCTCCGCGGCCTCGCGGGCCGTCCAGTTCGCGATGTAGTGGCTGAGTGCATGCAGGCCTGCGAGTGGGAGCAGTTGATCCCGGCCGATGCCACCGTCGTGATCAAGCCCAACCTCTGCACCGCCGTGCCGGAAAAGGCGTGGGCCTCAAACACGGACCCGGCGATCACCGAGGCTGTCTGCGAACTTCTTCTGACCCGTACGCGCAGGATTGTCATCGGCGAGTCCGATGGTCTCCGTCAGAAGGCACAAGAAGCCTTCGCCGTCTCTGGATACGTGGAGATCGCCCGCCGTCTGGGAGTCGAGCTGATCAACTTCTCTGAAGTGCCGTGGACTCGCGTCGAGTGCGAGCCGGCCGGCAAGATCGAGCTTCCCAGGGTCCTCCTGGAAGCCGACGTCTTCATCACCTTGCCTGTCTTGAAAACCCACGCGCTGACGTACTTCACCGGTGCCATTAAGAACCAGTGGGGATGTCTACCGCAGTACGACCGCATCCTGGTCCACAAGTACCTGGATCCGCTGCTGGCCACCTTGCATCGTGTTCTTCGGCCGAAGCTGGCCGTGATGGATGGCATCATCGGCATGGAAGGGCGCGGGCCCTCAAACGGCAAGCCGCGGCGACTCGACGTGGTGCTGGCGAGTCGCGATTCCGTCGCGCTCGACGCCACTGCGATGCGACTTGTCGGGCTCGAACCTCAGCGGTCCCGCCACGTGGTGCTCACTGCCGAGCGGGGGCTTGGGCACATCGACGCCGGAGCCATCGAGGTGGACGGGGACTGGGAACGACACAAAACCAAGTTCGAGCCGGCCGTCCTCGACAAGGCGATCGCCGCTATGAACTACATGACCCGTTACCCGTGGTTCGTGAAGCACATGCTTGAGCGTAATGCGGTGTTCTATCCGTTTCGCGCGCTCGTCCAGGTGCTGCGTCGCGTGGGAATCGTGGAAGGTGGGTAGGAGCTTGCGAGTCCTCTTCGCGGGTCTGGCCCTGCCCTACCCGCCGATGAACGGTCACCGGTTACGGACCTGGGCGATGGTCCGCGCGCTGGCGGAAGACGGGCACGCGGTGACGCTCGTGTCCTTCGCCGAGCCGCACGAGCTAGCGGTGGACCTGTCCCCGCTGCGTGCTGTCTGTCGCGAAGTGGAGCTGGTGCCAGCCCCACCCAGCGGATCACTTGCACTAGAGCCTCTGCGGCGGCTGCGGGCGCTCGCCTCGCCAATGCCCTATGGAG
>JBKPDM010000157.1:0-6509 GCA_046727895.1 Pseudomonadota bacterium
CGCGAGGCCCGCCAGGCGCTCCCGCGCGAACCGGACCCGCCATTTGCTGACCACGCCGCGCGCACAGCCGAGCTCGCGTGCGATCGCCCGGCTGCCCATCCCGGCCGCCGCCAGCAGCACCACCCGCGCCCGCTCGACCAAGCGCTGTTCGGTCGTGCTCGAGCGGACCCAGCCCTCCAGCCGGCGCCGCTCCTCCGCCGTCAGAACGATCGGCGTCGCTTCCTGAATCGACATGCCAACGCACTAGCATGGCACGCCGATTTATGCTAGCAGGTACTAGCATTTCCGTGTAGGCCCCGGTCGAGAACGGATCCAGGCGCTGCCGTCGCTTGGAGCCCGCTTGTAGGTTTCGTTCCGCCAATCCTCGACCCTGGCAGAGCGGTGGTGGTCGGATGGCGCCAGCTGGTTTAAGAAAGGCGCCGGTCGAGATCGTGCAAGGGCCGATCGCCGCCGCAGCGGACGCTCACAATTCTGGACCGGCAGCAGGAATGGAACTCGACAACGTCACCGAGTTCACGGTCAGCGAGCTTGCGGGCGCGCTCAGGCGCACGCTCGAGGACGCCTACGGCTACGTCCGGGTGCGGGGCGAGATCTCGGGCTTCAAGCGGGCGGCCTCGGGGCACTTCTATTTCGCGCTCAAGGACGAAGGCGCGGTCCTGGAGAGCGTCTGCTGGCGGAGCGCGGCGCAGCGCCTCGCCTTCAAGCCCGAAGACGGGCTCGAGGTGGTGGCAACCGGGCGGATCACGACCTATCCGGGGCGCTCGAAGTACCAGCTGATCGTCGACCGCCTCGCCCCGGCGGGGGTCGGCGCGCTGATGGCGCTGCTCGAGGAGCGCCGCAGGAAGCTGGCCGCCGAGGGTCTGTTCGACGCCCAGCGCAAGCGGCCGCTCCCCTACCTGCCCGAGGTCATCGGCATCGTGACCTCGCCCACGGGAGCGGTCATCCGCGACATCCTGCACCGCCTGGGTGACCGTTTTCCGCGCCGGGTCCTGCTCTGGCCGGTCCTCGTTCAGGGCGAGTTCGCGGCCGGGCAGGTCGCCGCGGCGATCGAGGGCTTCAACCGGCTGCCGGCGGCCGGCCGGGTGCCGCGTCCGGACGTGCTGATCGTCGCCCGCGGCGGCGGCTCGCTCGAGGATCTCTGGGCGTTCAATGAGGAGATCGTGGTCCGCGCCGCGGCGGCGAGCGCCATTCCGCTGATCGCG
This sequence comes from Pseudomonadota bacterium, assembly GCA_046727895.1. GTDB lineage: Bacteria > Pseudomonadota > Alphaproteobacteria > Geminicoccales > Geminicoccaceae > DATAOG01. Next base: position 1,203 of record JBKPDM010000157.1, read on the forward strand.
GCGGTCGGCCACGAGACCGACTGGACGCTGATCGACCATGCGGCCGATCAGCGGGCGCCGACGCCGACCGCCGCGGCCGAGCTCGCCGTGCCGGTGCGCGCCGAGCTCGCCCAGCGGCTCGGCCAGCTCGACCACCGGATGTTCCACGGTGTGCAGCGGGAGCTGCGCCAGCTCGAGCAGCGGGTCGTCGGCCTCGGCCGCGGCCTGCCCGATCCGCAGGCGCTGCTCGGCCAGGCGACGCAGCGGCTCGACGACCTCGCGGAGCGCCTGCCGCATGGGCTCCGGGCGCGCGCCGAGCGGGCGGACCGCGCCCTGGGCGGGCTCGATGCCCGCCTCGGCCCGCCGACGCTAGCGCTCCTGCGCCACCGCCAGGCGGGGCTGAGCAGCCTGATCGGACGCCTCACTCTCGATGAGGTCAGAGCGCGGCTGCAGCACCACCAAAGCGGCCTCGAGGGCCTCCTCGCCCGTCAGCAGCACGCCATCGAGCGCCGGCTCGCGGACGGGCGCGCGCGGCTCAGGGCGCAGGCGAGCCTCCTCGAATCGTTGAGCTATCGGGGCGTGCTGGAGCGGGGCTTCGCCCTGGTCCGCGACGAGAGGGGCGAGCTGGTCGATGGCGCGGTGAAGGCACGCGCTCTGGCCGCGCTCGAGCTCGAGTTCCACGACGGCCGGGTGCAGACGATGGTCGCGCGCGGCGGAACGCGGCCCGCCCGGCCGGCCGTGGCGCCCGCCGGTGAGCAGGGCCGGCTGCTGTGATTGCCTTGTCGGCGCCCCGATAGATGGCGGCGATCGATCGCCTCCTCTGGGTGATGGCGCGCCTGCGCGCGCCCGAAGGCGGCTGCCCCTGGGATCGGGAGCAGGATTTCTCGACCATCGCCCCCTACACGATCGAGGAGGCCTACGAGGTCGCCGACGCGATCGGGCGCGGCGACATGCGCGATCTGGCCGACGAGCTGGGCGACCTTCTCCTCCAGGTGGTCTACCACGCCCAGATGGCCAAAGAAGCGGGCCACTTCGACTTCGAGGCGGTGGCCGAGCAGATCGCCGCCAAGATGGTCCGCCGGCATCCGCACGTGTTCGGCGATGCCGTGGTCGCGGATGCCGCGGAGCAGACCCACGCCTGGGAGGCGACGAAGGCGGCCGAGCGGGCGGCCAAGGCCGAGGGCGGCGGCAGCCTGCTGGACGATGTACCGCTCGCGCTACCCGCGCTGGTCCGGGCCGCCAAGCTGCAGAAGCGGGCCGCGCGCGCCGGCTTTGACTGGCCGGACGTCGAGCCGGTTCTGGCCAAGCTCGACGAGGAGATCGCCGAGCTGCGGGCCGAGCTCGCGGCCGGGCGCACACCTGCCCGGGTGCGTGACGAGGTCGGCGATCTGCTATTCGCGGCGGTCAATCTCGCCCGCCATCTCGGGATCGATCCGGAGGACGCGCTGCGCGCGACCAACCGCAAGTTCGAGCGCCGCTTCCGGGCGATCGAGCAGGCCCTCGCCGCCAGCGGGCGGCGCGCCGCGGAGGCTTCGCTCGAGGAGCTGGAGGCCCTCTGGCAGCAGGCCAAGAGGCGCGAGTGATCCGGCCCCCCGGGCGCGCTGGTCGGGGTGGACATCACGGGGTCGCAAGCGCTAGTATTACCCTTGGATGAGCAAGGTATTACTATCGGTGACGTGCCATGGGCAGCAGAGTGACGCGTAAAGGTCAGGTCACGATTCCCAAGCGGGTGCGCGACTATCTCGGGATCGAGCCGGGCAGCATCGTCGAGTTCGAGCTGACGCAGGATGGCCGCATCGCCCTGATCAATCAGGACGCCCAGCCTAAGCCGAGCCGGTTCGAGAAGTTCCGCGGCACCGCGACCACCAAACTCTCGACTGACGAGCTCATGGCGATGCTGCGCGGCGACGACTGACGTGCCGTTGGTCGACACGAACATCCTGTTCGACCTGCTCACCAACGATCCGATCTGGGCCGACTGGTCATTTCGCCAGCTCGAGACTCACGCTCTGCTCGACCGGCTGCTGGTGAATCCGGTCGTCTACGCCGAGCTGTCGGTCAGCTTTGATCGCGCGGACGACGTCGACGCTTTTCTCGATGGAACGGGTATCGAGGTCGACGAGGTGCCGCGTGCCGCGCTGTTCCTGGCCGGAAGGGCGTTTCAGAAATATCGAGCCCAACGTGGCACCAGGACAGGCGTCCTGCCCGACTTCTTCATCGGGGCGCACGCCGTGGCGGAGGGGATCGGTCTGCTGACCCGCGATGCCCGGCGCTATCGCAGCTACTTTCCGGGCATCATGCTGATCACGCCTGGCGACGCCTGAGCGGTGACCGCCGGAAACCAGACGGGCCGCTCGCAGGCGGCCCGTCGATCTTCAAAGCGAGCGGCCTGATCAGTCGCGCTCGACGCGAGCGCGCCGCCATCGACCACCTCGACGATGACATCTCGCCCATCCGCGACTGGCCGCCAGGAAAAGAGAAAGCCGCCGAGTTGCCTCGGCGGCTGCCCGATCGCGAGGACCGGGGCTTGGTTATGGCTAGCTGGCGAGCTTCAGGTTCTCGGCCGAGCTCTTGCCGTTCTGGCCGCGCTGCAGATCGTACTGCACGCGCTCGCCCTCGCGCAGGCCATCGAGGCCCGCCCGCTCAACGGCCGAGATGTGGACGAAGGCGTCGGCGCCGCCGCCATCCGGCTGGATGAATCCGAAGCCCTTGGCAGCATTGAACCACTTCACTGTTCCGGTCTGCAAGATTGTAGCCTCATGTCAAACGTGGAGATGCGCCGGGCCCATGCCAGACGCGAGACAGTCTCATGGTGTTCGTGGAGAGCAGCGGGCGACGCCAGACAGCGAAGCAGCGACTACCACCAGCAACAACGGAAACTGGCTTGAGCCTTACTTAAGGCGGCGCACCACCAAGCGCAAGGGGCCGCCGGTCAGCGGCCCGTTGAGCTTGGGATAAAGTTCGAAAAAACTCAGTCGCGCTCGACACACATGGCGATGCCCATGCCGCCACCGATGCAGAGGGTGGCCAGGCCCTTTTTGGCGTCGCGCTTGATCATCTCGTGCAGCAGGGTAACGAACACCCGCGTGCCCGAGGCGCCGATCGGGTGGCCGAGCGCGATCGCACCGCCATTCACGTTGACCTTGCTGGTGTCCCAGCCGAGGTCCTTGTTGACCGCGCAGGCCTGGGCCGCGAACGCTTCGTTGGCCTCGATCAGATCGAGGTCGTCGACCGTCCAGCCGGCGAATTCGAGGGCCTTGCGCGAGGCCGGAATCGGGCCGGTGCCCATGATCGCGGGATCGACCCCGGCATGCGCCCAGGAGACGATCCGGGCGAGCGGCTTGATGCCGCGGCGCGCCGCCTCCTTGGCGGTCATCAGGACCACGGCGGCGGCGCCGTCGTTGATCCCCGAAGCGTTGCCGGCGGTCACCGTGCCGTCCTTGGCAAAGGCCGGCCGGAGCTTGGCGACCCCCTCGAGCGTGGCGCCGAAGCGCGGGTGCTCGTCGGTGTCGACCACCACATCGCCCTTCCTGGTCTTGATCGTGACCGGCACGATCTCGTCCTTGAAGCGGCCGGACTTGATCGCCGCCTCGGCCTTGTTCTGCGACTTGACCGCGAAGGCGTCCTGCTGCTCGCGCGTGATCTGATATTTCTCGGCGACGTTCTCGGCGGTGTTGCCCATGTGGTAGCCGTGGAAGGCATCCCAGAGGCCGTCCTTGAGCATGGTGTCGAGCATCTTCAGCTCGCCCATCTTCACCCCATCGCGCAGATGCGCGCAGTGGGGCGCCTGGCTCATGCTCTCCTGGCCGCCGGCGACCACGATCGTGCTGTCACCCTGCCTGATCGCCTGGAAGCCGAGGGCGACGGTGCGCAGACCCGAGCCGCACAGCTGATTGACGCCCCAGGCCGGCACCTCGACCGGCACGCCGGCGTTGACCGACGCCTGGCGGGCAGGGTTCTGGCCCTGGCCGGCGGTCAGGATCTGGCCGATGATCACCTCGGAGACTTCGGCCGGCTCGACGCCGGCCCGCTCGAGCGCCGCCCGGATCGCGACCTGACCCAGATAGTGGGCGGGCACGCTGCTCAGAGCACCGTTGAAGGTGCCGACCGCTGTCCGCGCCGCGCTGGCAATGACGATCTCAGACATCGCTTCTCCCCCACATTGGCTCTGGTTGATCCCGGTCGGGTCCCGGTGCCGGGCCGTTGAGGTCGCCCCCGGCAGGCATCGGGCGCGACCTCACGTCGCCCGCTATATAGGCAATCGCGCGCTGCTTGGCCAATTCATTTCTGCATCGCAGCAATTCGCCGCAGCCAGTCGGCGAGCGGCGCCCACAGCTGATCCGCGGCACAGCTGCCGACGATCATGCCGATGTGCCCCCCGGTCGGCCGCAAGATCGCGGCATCGGGCAGCGCCCCGGCGAGCGCGGCCGCGGACTGCGGCGGGACGATCCGATCGCGCGTCGGGATCGCGACCAGACACGGCAATGTGAACCGCTCCGGCCGCACCGCCCGGCCGGCGACCCGCCAGGCGCCGCGGGCCGGCCGGTTCTCGACGTACCAGCCGAGCAGGCATTCGCACGCCACCTCGGCGGCGAGCGGCACGCCGTCGTTCAGCCAATCCTCGACCGCGACGAAGGTGGCCGCCTCGGCCGAGGCTGGATCGAGCTCGGCGAAGCGGGCGAACTTGCGCGCCACGCCGAGCGGATCGATGCCGGCGAACAGGGTCTGAATCAGCTCGACCGGGAGGCCACCCAGCGCGCCGGCCGCGGCGCTTGCCGAGGTCATCAGCGCGGCCAGGCGGCGGGGCGGGATCTCGCTCGCATGGAAGTCCCAGGGCGTCGCCAGCAGGGCGAGACCCGCGATCGCCTCCGCCCGGCGCGCGGCGAGCGCCACAGCGAGCAGACCACCCATGCAATAGCCTAGCACGAGCGGGGCGCGGCCTGCCACGCGCTGCGCCTCCGCGAGCGCGCCCTCGAGCCGCCCGACCACGTAGTCGTCGAGCGTCATGCGCCGCTCGCGGCGGCCGGGCGTGCCCCAGTCGACCAGAAGCGATCGGATGCCGCGCGTCGCCAGATAGCGCAGCAGGCTCCGCTCGGGCGCGAGGTCGAGGATGTAGGCACGATTGATCAGCGAGGGCACGACCAGCAACGGCAGGCCACCAGCGGGACCATAGTCGAGGAGCCGCGTCGAGCCGCGCGACCAGAGCGCGCCGGGATCGACGATCCGCCGGTGATACGGATGCCGCCAGTACGCGTGCAGCCCGCGCAGGAAGCGTGCGCTGGACGCCGCGGCCTCCGTGTCGCCCGCGCGCCCGTTCCAGGCCAGCTG
>JBKPDM010000158.1:0-9390 GCA_046727895.1 Pseudomonadota bacterium
ACGTCGAGGGCATTGGCATCGGCGAGCACTGGCCGGGCAAGCTCGACCGGATGCTGGATCACGCGCGCTTCTTCATCCCGATCCTGACGCCCAGCTATTTCACAAGCAGGCCATGCCGCGACGAACTTTCGAAGTTCCTGCGCGCCGAAGCCGACCGCGGCCGCAACGATCTCGTCCTGCCGATCTACTACATTGAGTGCGACGTGCTGGAGGAGGAGGACTTACGCGCCGCCGATCCCCTGACAAGCACGATTCACGAGCGCCAGCGTCAGGATTGGCGGGATCTTCGCTACGAGACATTCCGTTCCAGGGGCGTGCGGCGAGCGTTGGAGTGCCTAGCGCGCGAGATCGTTAAGGCCCGCAAGCGCGAGATGCCGGTGACAATCGAATGGTCGGAGGAGCCGCAGCCTCAGTCATTTGAGGAAGCGGTGGAGCTCCTTAAGCTTAGAGGCGAGCCGCTGCTCCATGGCTGGCTTTACCAAGCAGCCCGCTTGGTACGCTTCGAGCCCGGCCGGATCGAGCTGATCCTTGGCCCGGGCACCCCGCCGGGCCTGCCCGGCCGGGTCGCCGAGGCGCTTGGATGCTGGACACGACGTCCGTGGTTGGTGGTTCTTGCCGCTGACTCCGATGGTGCTGCTCCAACGCTGGCGGAGCAGCAGGCGGGTAAGATAAGGGAGTTATTTTCCAGACCAATCAATAGGGAAACTTTGGAGGCTTACACGAGGTGGAAGTACCCTGGGTTGGAGGTGAACTGGGGAGTTCAAAGCCAGTTGCTCAGAGATCTCGACAAAGATCGGTATAAGAACATTGGTGACTTGAACCGAGTCGTGGCGGGGGCATCGGATGCCGTCCAGCGATACAGCGAAGACCAGCCGGAATTGTTCGTCGCTGGGACAGATTTCCTCACTAAGAGCTTGGGCTTTACAGACGAGCATTTTCGGAGGAAACATTCGTTTGGTCAGCAAACGCGCCAAGCTTTCTCGAAGTACGGCCATCTGGTTCGGCGCAAGAGATGAACTCCTGCGGGTCCAATTGCCCCCGCGCAACCCCGCGCGCGAGCGGCGGGCGGTCGTGTTCCTGGACGTGGTGTAGGAGTTGGGCGGCCGGGATCTCGATGGCAGGTCGGGCCGCTCTGGTTCATGCGGCCACGGCGGGCAGCATGAGGGTGAGATGATCGCGCAACGGCGCGATCGTTTCCAGGGTCATGTAGCGGGCCCGCTGCACGGCCCATTCGTCGTTCTGCTCGAGCAGGATCGCGCCGACCAGGCGGGTGATGGCAGCCTCGTTGGGAAAGATGCCGACCACCTCGGTGCGGCGCTTGATCTCGCCGTTAACGCGCTCGATCGGATTGGTCGAGTGGATCTTGGCGCGGTGCTCCTTGGGGAAGGCCATGTAGGCGAGGACGTCCGCCTCGGCCTCGTCGAGGAGCGCGGGCAGCTTGGGCAGCTTGGGCCGGACCTGGTCGGCGACCTGGCGCCACTGGGCTCGGGCGGCATCGGCATGATCCTGGGCAAACGCGGTGGCGATGAAGGCCGCGACCACGCGCCGGCCGCTCTTGCCGGCATCCGAAGGGTGTGCGCTGACTGACGCATCCATGCTACACAAGTGTAGCTCAAGCCATCGGCGTTCGACGCGGCAAAACGCGCCCGGCCACGCCACGTCGCCATGCCGCCCGCGGGGAGATTACCCTTAGGAGACAATGGGATGGGTCGATCGGATCGGCTGATATCTCAGGAGGAATCTCGGATCCACGCAATTCTCCATCGGATCAGCGCTCCATCATTGCTTGCGCCGTTTCAGAAATAAACGCTACACTTCAAGATCATCATGCGCCACAAATGCGCCATGGATGCGCCAAAAGTGCGCCATTGCCGCCACAACTTCAGTGGTGTTTCGGCCACAAGTCTTGATTCTATTTCCTTCCTGCGGAAGGCTATAGATCATTGTCAATGGTATAGGGATAAGCGAAAGCAGAGCCGGGTGGCTGGTCCGCTGACGACTTGGCCTATTGAAGAACAGGGCGACGGGCCAAAGCTGGCTTGCGCGTGTCGCAATTCCGACAGATTGAGTCCGATGGAGATCGACGGGCGAGAGGCGATCGGGCGGGCGGCGGACTGCTGCGGTTCGCGGCATTCGGCCGCGAGGCGCGCGCTTGTCACCCGCGCACGCTTCGCCTAGGTTCGCCCGGCGCGCGGAGGGGTGGTCCGCCGGCAGGCCCGGCAGCCGTCCGCCAACAAGTCGGAAAAGGAAGACCGAAGCGATGTCGGGTGTCGATTGGGTTCTCTACGCTCTGGTCGTGGCCTGCGCCGGGGTCGGCCTCGCCTACGGGATCACCACCCGGAGACAGGTCCTGGCCGAGCCGCAGGGCTCGGCGCGCATGCGCGAGATCGCCGGCGCCATCCAGGAAGGCGCCATGGCCTATCTGAACCGCCAGTACATGACCATCGCGGCGGTCGGGGTCGTGGTGTTCATCCTGCTCTGGATCTTCCTCGGCTTCCGGGTCGGGCTCGGCTTCCTGATCGGCGCCACGCTCTCTGGCTCGACCGGCTACATCGGTATGAACGTCTCGGTCCGGGCCAACGTGCGCACGGCCGAGGCGGCGCGGCGCGGGCTCGGCCGCGCGCTCGACATTGCGTTTCGCGCCGGCGCGATCACCGGGCTGCTCGTGGTCTCGCTGGGTCTGCTCGGCGTGTCGGTCTATTACGGCATTCTCCTGCTGCTCGGCTTCGACACGCGCTCGATCCTCGAGGCCCTGGTCGGCCTCTCGTTCGGCGCGTCGCTGATCTCGATCTTCGCCCGGCTCGGCGGCGGCATCTTCACCAAGGGCGCCGACGTCGGCGCCGATCTGGTCGGCAAGATCGAAGCCGGCATCCCCGAGGACGATCCGCGCAACCCGGCCGTGATCGCCGACAACGTCGGCGACAATGTCGGCGACTGCGCCGGCATGGCGGCCGATCTGTTCGAGACCTACGCCGTAACCGTGGTCGCCACGATGCTGCTGGGGGCGATCTTCTTCACCGGCTCGGCCCAGGCGACGCTGATGCTGTTCCCGCTCCTGGTCGGCGGTGTCTGCCTGCTCGGCTCGGTCGCCGGCACCTTCCTGGTCAAGCTCGGGCCCTCGCGTAACATCATGGCGGCGCTCTACAAGGGCTTTCTCGGCGCGGCGATCGTCTCGGCGATCGTCCTGATCCCGATCACGCTGCTGTTCCTCGGCGCCCGCACGGTCTACGAGGGCGGCGGGGCGAGCTTCACCGGCTGGGGCGTCTACGGCTGCACCCTGGTCGGTCTCCTGGTGACCGGCTGCCTGATGTGGATCACCGACTACTACACCGGCACGACGCATCGACCGGTGCAGAAGATCGCCCAGGCCTCGACGACGGGCCATGCGACCAACATCATCCAGGGGCTCGCGGTGTCGATGGAGGCGACCGCGCTGCCGGTCCTGGTGATCTGCGCCGGCATCCTGCTCGCCTACCTCTCGGCGGGCCTCTACGGCATCGCGGTCGCGGCGACCACCATGCTGGCGCTGACCGGCCTCGTGGTCTCGCTCGACGCCTACGGGCCGGTCACCGACAATGCGGGCGGCATCGCCGAGATGGCCGATCTGCCGGCCGCGGTGCGCAACACCACCGATGCGCTCGATGCCGTGGGCAACACGACCAAGGCGGTGACCAAGGGCTACGCGATCGGCTCGGCGGCGCTCGCCGCGCTGGTGCTGTTCGCGGCCTATACCGAGGACCTGCGCTACTACTTCCCGAATCTCGAGGTGCGCTTCGTTCTGTCCGATCCGTTCGTCCTGATCGGCCTGTTCATCGGCGGGCTCCTGCCCTACCTGTTCGGCTCGCTCGCGATGCAGGCGGTCGGCCGTTCGGCCTCCGCCATCGTGCTCGAGGTGCGCCGCCAGTTCCGCGAAATCCCGGGGATCATGGAGGGGACCGCCAAACCCGACTACTCGACCGCGGTCGACCTTCTGACCAAGGCCGCGATCAAGGAGATGATCCTGCCCTCGCTGCTGCCGGTGCTGGCGCCGATCGTGGTCTATAGCGTGGTCAGTGTGATCGGCGGGCGAGCGGCCGGCTTCGCCTCGCTCGGAGCGATGCTGCTCGGCACCATCGTGACCGGCATCTTCGTCGCGATCTCGATGACCTCGGGCGGCGGCGCCTGGGACAACGGCAAGAAGTTCATCGAGGACGGGCACCACGGCGGCAAGGGCTCCGAGGCGCACAAGGCCGCGGTCACCGGCGACACCGTCGGCGACCCCTACAAGGACACCGCCGGCCCGGCCATCAACCCGATGATCAAGATCATCAACATCGTGGCCCTGTTAATCCTCGCCGCCCTCGGCCACGGCTGAGCAGGCAGCGCCTGCACGCTGCGCTCTGAGACTATCGCCGAGACCTTCTCTTCCGATGGCAGCGCTGATTCCTTACGAGCTCGAGACCGAGCGGCTGCGGCTGCGCCAGCTGGGCGCGGCCGACCTGGATGCGCTCGCGCGCCTGAACGCCGACCCGCGCTTCATGCGCTACCTCGCCCCGGTCATGAGCCGCGACGACAGCTGGCGCCAGCTCGCCATGCTGCTCGGCCACTGGCAGCTGCGCGGCTATGGCCCCTGGGCGGTCGAGCTGAGACGGACGGGCGCGTTCATCGGGCGGCTCGGGCTCTACTATCCGGAGGGCTGGCCCGGGCTCGAGGTCGGCTGGGCGCTCGACCCGGATTATTGGGGCCAGGGCCTCGCGACCGAGGGCGGCCGGGTCGCGCTCGACCTCGCCGTCACGGCGTTACGCGCCAGTCGGGTCGTGAGCGTGATCCATCCCGAGAACGTCGCTTCGATCGGGGTCGCGGAGCGGCTCGGCCTGCGCTTCGAGCAGCGCCGCGAGCTGCGCGGCGTCACGGTCGCGATCTACGCGCTCGAGCGTCGCCCCGCCACGGCAACTTGAGGCTGCCCGCCGATCCGCTTGCGCCAGCAGCACCCTCGCGCGTGTGCCCTGCTGCTCCCCGCTCGGCCACTGGCAGCTGCGCGGCTACGGCACCGAGGCGGTCGAGCTGAATTGCACGGGCACGTTCGTCGGCCGGCCCGGGCTTTAGTACCCCGGAGGTCCGCCCGAGGTCGAGGTCGACTGGCCCGGGCGTTTCTTGGCGCCCACCTCGGTGGGGTTGAAGCGGCCGATATTGCCGAGGAACTGCTGAAATACGTTGAGTTCCTTGCCCGAGGTCGGCGTCTCGCGATCGACCAGGGCGACCTCGTGGGCGTCCGCGAGGCCGCGCCGCTCGACGCCCTGCACCACGCCGCCGCCGTCGAAAGCGATCGCGATCACGCTTTGATCGACCACGTCGTCCTGATAGAACGACTTCCGCTCGGTCCGCTGGCTGACGTAGTACCAGATCGAATCGTCGAAGGTGGCGAGCGACGACGGCGATCCGAGCAGCTGCGAGACTTCGTCGCGCGTGGTTCGGCCCGGTTGGATCTGGGCGAGCGCCGCCTCGTCCAGATGATAGCCGTGAGTGGTGATCTCCGGCGCGCAGGCGAGGAGCGCGGGCGCGAGGACACCGAGGAGCAATGCTGAGAGGGCGGTTCTTGGCATCGTTCCGATCCCTGACTGCCGCGCGAAACCTTGGCCGCGACGAGACCTTAGCAGATGAGCCAGCGGCAACAAGCCCGACGCGACGGAAATGGGCTCCGGGCGTGGGCGGAGCGCCTGCGCCCGCGCACGCACGCGCGCAATGCCCGCCGCCGGGCCGCGCACCGACTCTACTGCGCACTGGTGAATCAGGCACGAACGCCGCGCTTCTTCGCCGAGCTCGGCGTGCCCGACACGCCCGAAGGGCGCTTCGAGATGATCGGCCTGCACGCCGCGCTGCTGCTGCGCCGCCTGCGCGCCGAGGGGGCTGCGGGCCAAGCGCTCGGACAGGAGCTGTTCGATCTGATGTTCGCCGACCTGGACGCCAGTCTGCGCGAGCTCGGCGTCGGCGACCTCTCGGTCGGCAGGCACGTCAAGCGCTACGCGGGTTATTTCTATGCCCGTCTGGGGGCGCTCGACGAGGCGCTGGCGGCGGGCGATCCGGCCGGGCTTCGGCCGATGCTCAAGGTCAATGTCTTCCGTGGCGGGCGCGAGCCGACCGCCGAGCAGGTCGCTCGGCTGGCCGACCATCTGATGGTGGTCGAGCGGGCGCTGGCCGGACAGGCCGCTGATCGCCTGCTACGCGGCGAGGTGGCGTTTACGAGCGGTTGACGGGCGCCGATGCGCGCACGCGTGCGCCAGCGCCCGGGCTATTGCGTGCGGCCGCGCCGGCCCCATATCAACCGGCACGAGCCCGCTTCGCGGGCAGGGCCGGCGCGGCTTCGGTCGGGGTGTGGGCTCGTGACCAGGCCTCTGGGCGGTGGATCTGAAGACGTTGGCCGGAACGATGTCGGCATGACCCTTCGGTTGCTTCGGGCGCAAGGGCATTGACCCCCTGAGGCCTTGGCCGTACCTTGACTGCCGTTTTTTCGCCAGATCCTGGCCGCCTCGGCGCGGGAGTTGACGTGTGCCGCAAGGGAACGAGTTCGTGATCGAGCCTTGGCCGGAAGGTGGCATCGACGTCGAGTTGTGTGCCGAGCCGGAGGAGCGCCGGGCGCTCGCGCGCCGCTTCGATCTTCCCGAAGTCGCTTCGCTGCACGCCAGCGGACGGCTGGAACGGGTTGAGGGGAGCGGCGAGATTCGGTTTCGCGGCCGGCTCGAGGCCGAGGTCGTCCAGACCTGCGTGGTCAGCCTCGAGCCCGTCCCGGCGACGATTGTCGAGCCGGTAGAGCGGCGCTATCGCCGGATCGACACCGCGGGCTTGGGCACCGAGGCGGGTGGCGGGGGTTCGCCGCTCGAGGTCGCGTGGGCCGACGAGGACGAAGCGGAGCCGGTGGTTGGCCGCACGATCGATCTCGGCGAGGCGCTCGCCGAAGAGTTCGCGCTGGCACTCGATCCCTACCCGCGCGTCGCGGGCGCCGAGGCCCTGGTGGCCGGCTATCTGGGGCCCCATGCCACTTTCGGCTCCATCGGGTCGCCGGTGCGCCCGTTCGCCGCACTGGAGCAGCTCAAGGAGAAGCGCGCCGGCTGATCGGCCGGCACGCCAGCCAAGGTCGAGAAAGTCATGGCCGTTCCGAAGAAGAAAGTATCGAAATCGAGGCGCGACATGCGCCGCTCGCACCATCGTTTGCAACGCGTCAACTTGGTCGAATGCGCCAATTGCGGTGAGCTGAAGCTGCCGCATCACATTTGCCAGGCGTGCGGTTACTACAACGGTCGCGAGGTCATTGCGCAGGTCGCGGACAGCGCCGCTGGCTGAGCGGTCTGCGCCTGTGCGCCTGACCATCGCTCTCGACGCCATGGGCGGCGATCACGCGCCGCAGGTCGTGATCGCTGGCGCTGACATGGCGCGGGAGCGTTTCCCGGGTCTGAGATTTCTGCTGTTTGGCGACCAGGCACAACTTACTCCCTTGCTCGGGGGGCGGCGCGAGTTGGCAGCCGGCTGCGTGGTCGAGCACACGCCGGATCATGTTGGCGCGGATGCCAAGCCGTCGCATGTGCTGCGTCAGGGCCGCAACACCAGCATGCGGCTCGCGATCGATGCGGTCAAAGAGGGGCGGGCCAGCGCCGCGGTCTCGGCCGGCAACACCGGCGCCCTCATGGCGCTCGCCAAGTTCGTGCTCAAGACGCTGCCGGGCATCGAGCGGCCGGCGATCGCCACGCTCGTGCCCACCCGGCGCAGCGAGGCGGTGTTTCTCGATCTTGGCGCCAACGCCGAGTGCAGCGCGGCCAATCTGGTCCAGTTCGCGGTGATGGGCGAGGTCTTCGCGCGCGCCGTGCTGGGCTTCGCCAAGCCGACGGTCGGTCTCCTGAACATCGGCACCGAGGAGGTCAAAGGGCACGACAGGATCCGCGCCGCGGCCGCGGCGCTCCGCGCGAGCGATCTGCCGATCGAGTTTCGCGGCTTCGTCGAAGGCAGCGACCTGACCAGCGGCAAGGTCGACGTCGTGGTCACCGATGGCTTCACCGGCAACGTCGCCCTCAAGGTCTGCGAGGGCACGGTCGGATTGTATTCGCAGTTTCTGCGCGAGGCGTTCAGGAGCTCGACCCTCGCCAAGCTCGGCTACGCGCTGGCCAAGCCGGCTCTGGAGCGGGTCCGCCAGCGGCTCGACCCGAGGCGCTACAACGGCGCCATGTTCCTCGGCCTGAACGGCATCGTGGTGAAGAGCCACGGCGGCACCGACGCGCTGGGCTTCGCCAATGCGATCGGGGTCGCGGTCGATCTGGCGCAGCAGGGGACCAACGAGCGGATCACGGCCGAGCTGAACCGTCTGGAAGAGGTGGCAATCCGCGGCAGACACGCGCGGGCCTCTTGACGATGATCCGGGCCAGGGTGATCGGCAGCGGCGCCTATCTGCCGGCCAGGGTGGTGAGCAATGACGAACTGGCCCGCACCGTTGATACCAGCGACGCCTGGATCGTCGAGCGCACCGGCATCCGCCAGCGCCACATCGCAGCTGAGGGCGAGCTGACCTCGGACCTCGCGACCGCGGCCGCGCGCGGCGCGCTCGAGAGCGCCGGGATTGGGCCGGATCGGGTCGATCTGATCGTGCTGGCGACCTCGACCCCGGATCACACATTTCCGGCCTGCGCGACCGCGGTGCAGCGCAAGCTCGGCGCGCTGCGGGCGGTCGCGTTCGATCTGCAGGCCGTGTGCAGCGGCTTTGTCTACGGCCTGGCGGTCGCCGACAAGTTCCTGACCACCGGTGGGGCCACGACGGCCCTGGTGATCGGCAGCGAGACCTTCTCGCGCCTGCTCGACTGGAGCGACCGCACGACCTGCGTGTTGTTCGGCGACGGCGCCGGGGCGATCGTCCTGCGCGCCGAGCCGGGTACGGGGACCGTGTTCGACCGCGGCGTGCTCGCAACGCACCTCGGTTCCGACGGGCGGCACTATGACGATCTCTATGTCGATGGCGGCCCGTCCTCCAGCGGCACGACGGGGCATGTGCGAATGAACGGCCGCGAGGTCTTTCGCCAGGCGGTCCAGACCCTGACCGTGGCGAGCCAGCGGGTGCTCGAGGCGGCCGGGCTGACCGTCGACGATCTCGATTGGATGGTGCCCCATCAGGCCAATCGGCGGATCCTCGATGGCGTCGCCCGCCGGCTCGGCCTGAGCGAGGAGCGGGTCATGATCACGGTCGATCGCCATGCCAACACGTCGGCGGCGTCGATCCCGCTCGCCCTGGCGGACGCCGCGGCTGCAGGTCGTCTGCGGCCGGATCAACTGTTGATCATGAATGCCATGGGTGGCGGCTTTACCTGGGGCGCAGCGCTCGTGCGCTGGTAGGTCGGGCCGCCAATTCGAGAGTGCCGCGGCGCAATTCGAGAC